>CP143548.1:2920000-3188748 GCA_037015955.1 Lachnospiraceae bacterium JLR.KK008 | reverse complement strand
GTTTGGTCTCTTCAGACGCAACTCCGTTATATTAACACGGCTTTTTTAGTTTGTCAAGACCTTTTTTACTTTTTCTTCCTCTTTCTGGAAGTTCTCTTCCATCCGCTGGCTGCTTCTCGCTTTTGTTCCCCCGCGGTGGAACTTTATTATATCTTGTCCAGACTTTTTTGTCAACAGAAATTTTATTTATTTTTTATATTTCTGCAACAATTCCGTTTATCCGTAAATTTTCTGCAACTCACAGACAAAAAAAAGAAACCTCAACCATCCCAGGATTCTTTTTTGTTTATATGGTAGAGAAAACGGAGAAAGAGGGATTTGAACCCTCGCGCCGCGTAAACGACCTACACCCTTAGCAGGGGCGCCTCTTCAGCCTCTTGAGTATTTCTCCACAGTCTGAACATATCCTCTACCAATATAAAGTTTTGCGTGTTTGTCAACGACGCATATATGATTATATCGAAAGGAATTCCATTTGTCAATTCCTTTTTTCCATTTATTTCACAACAAATGCACAAAGAAATAGCAGGCAGATACAAAATTCTCTCTGGTCATCATCATACAGCGCAGAAGCAGTCAACAATTATTTATGGCAGGCGCTGACCGCAGTCTCATAGAGATCGTTTCCGTCACTGTCAATGACGACTATAACAGGAAAATCTTTTACTTCCAGCTTCCGAATCGCCTCTGTGCCCAGATCATTGTAGGCGATCACTTCCGATTTCACGATTGACTTGGACAGAAGAGCGCCGGCCCCGCCTACGGCTGCAAAGTAGACTGCTTTGTTTCGTCTGATTGCAGCCTTTACTTCCAGAGAGCGTTTTCCTTTTCCAATCATTCCTTTTAAACCGAGATCCAGAAGCGCCGGTGTATATTTGTCCATCCGGCTTGCTGTCGTAGGACCTGCGGATCCGATCGCTCGCCCCTCTCTTGCCGGAGATGGCCCCATATAATAAATAATATTGCCTTCCAACTGCATCGGAAGTGCATTGCCCTCTGCCAATGTTTCCTGCATACGTTTGTGCGCGGCATCCCGCGCCGTATATATCGTACCCGTAAGATACACATAGTCCCCTGCACACAGAGAAACCATATCCTCTTCTCTGACAGGTGCCTGAATATATTTTTCCATCTTATATCCTCCGGAGTCAGACGACTTGTTCTTTCCGAAACTTATTGTAATTCTTATTGCCATTTTAAGAAAGAAATGTTCCCGGCAGAACAATATACTGACTTCTCAGTAATAAAAACCACTATATATAGAAGAAATATGGTTTTCATTTTTTAATATCCTGTTTCATATTCTATAATTCTATAATAGATGTCTTATGACGATTTCATATTACAGCATTGGACACGGTTGATGTTCAGATCGTTCGTTCACAATGCCTGTTTACATGACAGCAGATATTAATACCTACCGGAAGTCCTGCTATATGAGTGGGATAGGTATCAATATGGACTGCCAATGCTGTAACACTACCGCCAAGCCCTCCGGGGCCGATGCCGGAAGCATTGATTTCATCCAGTAGTTGTTCCTCCATCTCTTTCACATAAGAGATCTCTGAATGTTGTCCTGTAGGCCGCGTCAACGCCTTTTTTGCCATAATTGCGCATTTCTCGAAAGTGCCGCCGATTCCGACCCCCACAACCATTGGCGGACAGGCGTTGGGACCCGCGTCTTTCACCGCAGTCAGCACGGCATTTTTGATTCCTTCTATGCCGTCCGCAGGTTTGAGCATGAATACTCTGCTCATATTCTCACTTCCGAATCCTTTCGGCGCTACCGTGATCTTTACCCGATCTCCCGGTTTTATTTCGTAATGGATGACCGCCGGTGTATTATCCTTTGTATTATCTCTAAGACACGGATCTTTCACAACGGACTTGCGTAAATAACCGTCTCGGTACCCCTGTCGCACTCCTTCATGGATCGCATCCTCCAGGATGCCGCCTTCAAAATGAACTTCCTGACCGATCTCCATAAAAATGACTGCCATACCTGTATCCTGACAGATTGGAATCTCATCTTCTTTTGCAATCCGCAGGTTATCCTGAAGCTGATGCAAAATCTGCCTGCCAAGAGGAGACTGCTCTTCCGCCTGCGCCTTTTGCAATGCACTGTTCATATCTGGTGTCAGACTATAATTGGCTTCAATGCACATTTCCTTAATGTTCTTTATTATCTCCCCTAATGGTACAGTTCTCATTTTTCTGTCCTTTCATCTGGCATATGACCGATACCGGTCATAATCTTTCTTACTGCAACAGCCTTTGATGTGAATTCCTTCCTCCGTATACTCTGTATTTTGAATGAATGCATGTTCCATTAAATATGACATTACATGCCCTTCTTCATAGGGAATTATAAACTCGGCCTGCTCGTAATTGGCAAACAGCTTTCTGCCGATCAGCTCTGCCAGTAATTCTAAGCCGGAACCGGTATTCGCAGACATATATATACGATTCTCACCTGTCACTTTAGGAAAATCTTCCATACAAAGATCTGCCTTATTCATAATATATATAACCGGTATGTTGGAGCATCCAAGCTCCGCCAGTGTTTCCTCCGTCACTTTCATCTGATTCTTATAGTTAGGATCAGAATAATCAACAACGTGCAAAAGCAGATCTGCGTTTTCAATCTCTTCCAGGGTGGAGCGAAAGGCTTTGACCAGCGCCGTCGGCAGCCTGTGTATGAAGCCTACCGTATCAGAAAGCAGAAATCTGCGATTTTCCGGCAATTCGATTCGCCTCACAGTCGTATCCAAAGTAGCGAAAAGCATATCCTTTTCCAGTACCTCTTTCACTTCATCCTGATTATAACATCTGATAAACCTGTTCATTAGGGTAGACTTTCCTGCATTTGTGTAGCCGACAAGTGCTACAATCGGAAGTGCGGAAGCAACTCTTTTCTTACGCTGTGTTTCCCGTTCTCTGGAGATCACTTCCAGCTCTTTTCGAAGCTCTGACAGTCTATGTTCAATTTTCCGCCGGTCTAATTCCAGTTTTTTTTCACCCGAACCTTTGTTGGCAAGACCACTCCCGCCACCCTGACGGCTGAGCGCTTCATGAATGCCAATCAGTCTTGGAAGCAGATATTGGAGTCTGGCAGCCTCAACCTGCATCTTGGCTTCCTTGGTTCTCGCACGGGTCGAGAATATTTCTAAGATCAAAGAAGTTCTGTCCAAAATCGGCATGTGAATCATCTGCTGCAAATTGCGCAGCTGAGAAGGGGAAAGCGAATCGTTAAATATAATGACATCCGCATCTGTATCCACGGCAAATTCCTTCAATTCATCGACTTTCCCATATCCGAGATACAGAGATTTATTGACCATACTCATCTTCTGGGTCAAAATTCCCGCAACTTCCATATTGCAAGCCTCTGCCAGATTTCCGAGCTCTTTCATTGAACAGTCGAAATCGTCTTCGTCCTCTCCTGTGTTTGCGCCTGCCAGAATCACACGTTCCTTATTCTTCCCGGCTTCTGCCATTCATTGTTCTCCTTTTCTTTTTAATTCTCTCAACTGCAATCGGTTGTATCCGATCATAATCATTGGATTGCTGCCAGTCTATCGTTCCCTGCCATTTTACCACATCAATTCCCCGGCTGACGCCTGTCTGTTCAAATTCATTTTTTCCCAGAGCGACATCTGTAGAAACGCCAACATCTTCCCGCAGCTCCTATTTTGCCGGTATGATTTCGATCCAGTAACCGTCCGGATCAGCAATAAAATAAATTCCCATATCCGTATTCTCATAGCAGATACAATCCATTTCTTTATGTTTTTTATGTGCCTCATCCATGTCATCTACCTGAAAAGCAAGATGAAACTCATTGTCCCCCAAATTATAAGAATCTTTTTCCCAATCCCTGAGCCAGGTGAGCTCCAACTGATGAACTGTTGTACCATCTGTCAGAAACGCCAGCTCAAAGCTGCCGTCAGAGGCCTCTTTTTTTCTGGCAACCGTCAGCCCCAACGCCTCCTCATAAAACTTTAAAGATTTTTCCATGTTCACTACATTAAGATTGTTGTGTGCGAATGTAAATTTCATAATTATCATCTCCTTTTGTTAAAGACTACAATTTGGCAACCTTTATGTCAAGATGAATCTTTTCATTGAATCCCTGCCGTAAAAATGTTAGAATACATTTGACGACAATACAAAAGAAGAAAGGAGCTTGTCATGTATCCGATGGATTCTGAATATCAGACAGGGATTGCTGTTTTGGATGAGCAGCACAGCCAGTTATTTCGTCTGACCGATGAGGCACAGACATTACTGAAAGATGAAAACATGCTTTATAAATTTGATGATCTTGAAAAGATTCTGAAAGAGATCAGAGACTACACCTTATCTCATTTTGTAGAAGAAGAATCTTTTATGACAGGGTTCTCATATACGAAAATGGAAGAACATAAACATCTCCATCAAATTTTTATCGATAATCTGGACCAAATTGAAAGAGAAGTTACCCGGATTTCTCTCGGCACACAGGATTCTATTCTTGCACAGCTTCTCGAATATTTGACGGAATGGCTGCAAAAACATATTTTAGTCATCGATCAGGAGATGGTGAGAGCAGCTGGTTCTGAGAAATGATCGATGTTTCACAGATTCTATAAAAATTTTAATTTTTTTGCATTTTTTCTTTGACATCGGACAGATTTTATTGTATTATGTATTTCGGTAAATGCAATAAATCACATCGGCGTGTGGCTCAGCTTGGTAGAGCGCTACGTTCGGGACGTAGAGGCCGCAGGTTCGAATCCTGTCACGCCGATTTTTGTTATTTTAATGATTCATTGTGTTTGTGAAAGTACCTGAAAGTAGCCATTCCATTGTGGAATGGCTACTTTTTTACACCTTTTCTTTGATATTAAAGTCTTCCATTATAGTATAGTATTGCTGTAATATGGTCTAAAATTTTCCTTAATGTTTCAAAATATCGTTATAGTCACTATAATGGGCAACAATAACCATAAACGGAACCATTCAGAAAAAGGAGAAAGCCTATTATGAGTACAACACAGCCAATCAAAGACAGAGCAGCACTTAATACCTTTAAAAATTATTATCTGCACCAAAAGCCGAATATTCGAAACCACGCTCTCATTATCCTTGGTTTAAACACTGCTCTGCGCATTTCCGATATTCTGCAATTACGCTGGTCGGATCTGTTCAATGACAGTACGCAGCAAATGCAGGAACATCTGGAAGTAAAAGAAAAGAAAACCGGGAAAATCAACATCATTGCTGTCAATCAGACAGCAAAGCAGGTTTTACTGGAATATAAAGAGCAGGTATTTCAAAAAAATCCCTATAACAGAGATTCTTATCTTTTCTTAAGCCGCAAAGGAAAAAATAAACCGCTCAGCCGCTCTCAGGCATTTCGTATTATAAAGGAAGCGGCATTCGCTGCGGGACTCTTCTCACATGTCAGTTGTCATTCCATGCGCAAGACATTTGGCTATCACGCCTGGAAGCAGGGTACACCACCCGCCCTGCTGATGGATATATACAATCATTCTTCCTATAAGATTACCAAAAGATACCTCTGCATTGAACAGGATGAGAGGGACGAAGTTTATCGAAACATTCTTCTTTAGTCTGAAAGATCTGACTCCTATACTTTCTTGTATCCCAATACAACAATTTGATACATAGTGTTGCATTTTATGTGAAGCTGGACCGGTGTTCTCCGGAGACACCGGATACAGATTAGCAAATAATGGCACGGGCAAATGGATTTGCCTGTGAACACATGGCAAAAGCCGTAAAACAAGGAGGTAAATTTATGAGTATGGTAGTACAGCACAATCTGACAGCGATGAACGCTAATCGAATGCTTGGCATCACGACAGGAAAGCAGGCAAAAGCAACCGAAAAACTCTCTTCCGGTTATAAAATCAACCGTGCGGCAGATGACGCAGCAGGCCTTTCCATCAGTGAGAAAATGAGAAAACAGATCAGAGGTCTCACACAGGCTTCCGTAAATGCACAGGATGGCATCAGTGCTGTGCAGACAGCAGAAGGCGCTCTGACAGAAGTTCACGATATGCTTCAGAGAATGAATGAACTGGCCGTAAAGGCTTCCAATGGTACAAATTCCGAGACAGACCGTCAGTCTATCCAGGATGAGATTGATCAGCTCGTGACAGAGATCGACCGTGTCTCCGAAACGACAAAGTTTAACGAAACCTATCTGCTTAAAGGGAAAGAGACCGGAGCATCCACAGAGATGAAGACGAACGCGCATGATGCTGGTATCGTAGGAAAACTGGTTGATAATGGCTCCACAGCGACATTCTCACTCGATAAAGAACTTGAGGACGGAGACAAGATTAAAATCGCCGGAGAAGAATATACGATCGGTGGCGCCGGTGCCGGAAAGAGCGGAGGTGCAATCCTTGATCCGGATGAAATGAATACAGATACGACCGGATACGCGATCAGCACAGATGCGGCCTTTACCACTGCTACACTTGCAGCCGGTGACAGCGTCACTTACGACGGCAAAACTTATAGCCTAGTTGACAAACTCGCAGTGGATGATATTGCCTGGGCAACAGGTGATACCTTTAAAATTGGAGATCACTTCTATAAGATCGCAGCTGCCAACGGTACACAGGACGGCGCAGCTGAAGCAACAGCACAGGAAATCACCGAAGCTGACGCAAAGAAAGCCATTGCTGATGCACTGGCTGAAGGAAAACAGGTTACCGGAGGTACGACCGGTGTAACTGTCAGTCAGGTAAAAGATGGCACAAACGCAAATGCAAATGCCAGAGTGACAACAGGGGTACAGATCGTTGCTTCTTTGGAAAAAGGAGAAATCAGTACTGCAAAACTGGCAGATTTAAAGGTACCGACTGTTGCCAAAGCCGGTGCTACAGATGGCAAAGGCGGTACGGCAGCAGTCACGTTAAAAGCGGGTGACAGTGTTACAGCAGGCGGTGTGACAACTACCGCTACCGCTGCAGCTGCAACAGCGGCTAAAGATGCCTATGATGCGATCGACGCATTGGTTGCAGGTAATACAGTTAAAATTGGTACTGACGTCGATGCGGTTACCTATACAATCGTTGACGAGGCAGATGTCGATGAAGCAGCTTTTAAATTAACCAAAGAAGAAATTCTTGCCAAAATTCATGACGGGGATACTGTCAGTGCTAACGGCGGGGCGGCTATGACCGTCATAGGCGACATTGGTCTTCCCGAGAAGGAAGGCAGTACTGCAAAAACAATCTCCGCATCAGAAGCCTACGACATGATTGCCAAAGAACTTCAGACGGCAAGCAGTATCGGCACCGACGAAGGAAAAGAAGCGGCTGTGACAGGTGACGGAAAAGGTAACTTCACAATCACAAAGGGCACGGCTACCGTAAAAGAGAGTCTCTCCTTTAATCTCCACGTAGGCGCCGACGCCGATATGACAAATAAAATCAATGTCACAATCGACGCAATGAGCGCAGTAAGTCTCGGAGTCAGAGGATTAGATGCAGTCGGCAGAGATGAGAACGGCAAGACATTCAATGATAACGGCGTTTCCGCAACTTATGCGATTGATGTCATCGCAGATGCCATCTCCAAAGTGTCCGCGCAGCGCTCTGCCCTTGGTGCAGTCCAGAACAGACTGGAGCATACAATCAACAACCTCGACAACGTTGTGGAAAACACAACATCCGCAGAGAGCCAGATCCGTGATACCGATATGGCGACGCAGATGGTTGAATACTCCAAAAACCAGATTCTGGCACAGGCAGGACAATCGATGCTGGCACAGGCAAACCAGTCCAATCAGGGCGTACTGTCCTTACTTCAGTAAACGATCAGAAGTTAAATACTACAACAATCATAAGAGCGGCTGCATGGCCGCTCTTTTGTATCGTAAAACTATATTTCTGATGTCTATATATCTCTTGTCGTCATGTTCAGGAGGTATTGCTTTTTCGGATTAAGCAACGCCGCTAAAAAGCAGAAAGCACTGTTTGACATGATCATCGCCTTACACATGCTCATCAGCTGAAGATCCCTGTAATTATTTCCGTTATTGTTTCCTTCTATATAAGTCACATCCGAAAAGTATGGAAACCCCATGGCTTCCGCATTCTGACGACACCAGTCTATATCGTCGGAAAATACGAACAGGTGCCAGTTGGCAGTACAGGAAGCAATAAAGGTATTCACAGATCCCCGATAAAATTCCGCGTCAAGCGACCACCCGAGTGTCACATAATCTCCCCGTCGAATATGAATAGACAGAGAATTTGTATTCATGATCTGCCCGGCATAATTCCAATTATGTTTCTCTGTAATTTCAGGAAAGCTCAATTCCTTTAAAAATATGTCCTTATATTTCAGAAACCAGTTTTTATTAATCCAATATCCATGATAATAGACATCTCCCGGCGCTCCAAAGAGGACAGGATCATATTGATTACAATCTGCGTATATCACTTTTCCATCAAATGGATTAAACTTTTTGTAGGTATCTTCCACCTCGGAAATCAGATACATTTCTATACCATTTTCACATAAGATTTGTGGAATGCTCTTACCAGCATTCTTTTGTTCAAGAATATAATTCCATACTTCGTCATCAAAGCATTCACTGAGCATGTGCGGTTTGAGACCAAATACTTTCCCAAGTTCATATCCATTGTGAACTGTGTTCAATGCAAAATAACTATCATCCAGATACATGACCTCACCAGAGTGAGATAACTCATAGTGTCTGGCAAAAATATATTGAAACGTCTGATTGGCAAGGCCACCGTTCAAAAATTGAACTTTCATTTAATTTCCTCTTCTCTCTGCCATCAGGAAAACTTTTTCTGAATTTCTTCCTCTAATAACACTAATTCCTGATCGCCCGGTATGAATGTTTTCAACTGTTCCAATACCTGATATGCCTCTGCCGTCATGTTTTGATCGAGCAATATCCGGAGTTTTCCTTTAATCTGTTCTCCCAACGCCCGCATTTCCGGCGACACGGTTTCCGTCTCCAATTTTTCTTTCTCCATCTCGACATAGAGCTTCGTATACATCTTGATAATCGGATCAAAAGATGGGAAAACACCTACCGCCGCTTTCAGGCAGGCACTAATCTCCTGCCTGTCTCCTCTTTCATAAGCCTGCAAAAGATTTCTCAAACGTACCGCCGCGCGACAGGGCTGTGTAAGCAGCTCCATTTCACCTTCAAACGCATTGTCCTTGTAAAACTGACGGTAAAAGGCAAGACATTTGTCTGAAAAACTGCGGAAACTTTCCTGAAAAGTATCAAATCTACCGTCGGTTCCAAAGATGACCGTCGCCTCGGCCAGTTTCATATAGAAGTAGTCTCGTCTCACTGCCAGTTTCTCACTTATCATTTCTTCTTCATAAACAGACAGTGTATTCGTAACAAACTGAGCACGATTTAATATTTTCTTGTAATCACTGTTCGTAAAGAACGCATCGATACCCAATTTCCACTGATCAAAGGGAATCTTCTCAAACTGAGGCCCTAAATTTACATGATTTTTTTCTGCTATCGTGAAGACAATATCATCCAGCTGGAAAATGTCTGTGACATAGTGGAACATGTTTTCATAATATTCATTCCAATCTACCTGCTCACCTGCATAATCGGCATAGAGGATTTTCAGGTACCATGTATAATGATTGAACGTCGACACCTGCGAAAAGATCCGGGCAACACGGTAAAATTGTTCTCTTTCTTTCTCATCGGATGAATTCTTCTTCTGCTCCATCGCCAACAGCTTATCCCAGGGCTCCCGGAAGCCTACTCTACCGGTCATCGTTTCAGCCATACGGACAAATTCTTCCTCATATGGCAGATGTGACATGGCATCTATCACCTCATTGACAAACCCACGGTAAAGCATAAGTGTGCCGTCCCAGTCTAATTCCCAGAAATACTTTTTGAGTATTGTCGTATCATTTCTGTAAAGACCACACAAAATATAATAACAGAATGCGCTGCCCTTGCCCATCGCAGTAAACGCATACATGACAAAGATCGCTTCCTGCTGCATCCTCGCATCTTCGTCATCTTTAAATAAGTTATAAAATTCGACATATTTTTCACAGCTTTTCTCTGCCTCAGCGTAATTTTCCTGTTTAAAGAATACTTCCGCCAGCAGATTGTAGAGCCGCATCTGGCACATCTGATTATTTCTCTTATCTTTCAGTGCCTTTTTAATCGTCCGCTCAGCCCGCTCATAGTAGGCAGACAATACTTGTGCTTCTGCCATACCACAATATAAGGCACCTCGTTCTCTGTTGATCTCAAGATCATCGAAATCTTTGAAGTGTTCTAGCCCGTCTTTGGCAAGCTCCTCCATCTTCTGAAATTCTTCCGCTGCCCGATATTCCTGCAACAGATGCGTCCACCAGCGAATTGTATTTTTTTCTTTTTCAATCATTTTCAGGAGAAGTACAATATTACGCCGGATATGTTTTCGCTCTTCTTCTTTTGATTCATAAATATATCCAAAATGTTCCACTGTACAATGCAGCAATTTACAGGGATCATACAATGGAGAAAAATATTCATGGATCATACTGACAAACTTAACGCCTTTGTCCAGACGGACCATTCGAGATACCCAGGCGTCCGTATACAGTTTTCTGTCATAACGCATATAATTCCTCTGGTTATAGCAGGCATAGAAATATTTTTTATATTCGCCGGTTAAGAAAAAATCTTCGATCTCCTTTGTATCAAGAAACCACTCATCATCGTCGATATAGAGAAACCATTCGCCGGTAGCCTGCCTCAGTCCCGCATTCCGTGCTTTGGAAAAGTCGTCACACCAAGTAAATGGTACAAATTTATCCGTATATTCTGACATCAGCTTTTTGACTTCTTCATTACAACCGGTGTCGACAATGATCAGCTCACTGTCAACTTTTTCCATCAGCGGTACCAGCGAATCAAGACACTTTTTAATAGTTTTTTCTCTGCCGGAAGACAACAGGGAAATGGTAAGCAACGGTTTTTTCTTTTTCATAAGTTCCCTCCATGAAACAAATTGTTATATTATAAAACAAATATCAGATAAGCGAAAAAGAAAGAGCGGTTTTGACGCCGCTCTTTCCTGAGTAAACCGATTTATGCGGTTGCTCTTTCTGTTGTTGTACATAAATCCTAATGGATTACTGAAGTAAGGACAATACACCCTGGTTGGACTGGTTAGCCTGTGCCAACATGGACTGGCCAGCCTGTGCAAGAATCTGATTCTTGGAGTACTCAACCATCTGAGTTGCCATATCTGTATCACGGATCTGGCTCTCTGCAGATGTTGTATTCTCTACAACGTTATCCAGGTTGTTGATGGTGTGCTCAAGTCTGTTCTGTACAGCACCGAGGTCGGAACGCTGTGCGGAAACTTTCTGAAGAGCTTCCTTAATTGTCTCGATTGCGCTCAGCGCATTCGTATCATTGGAGCCATCTACTCTGAGGCCTACGATACCAAGACCCTTAGAGCTCATGGACTGAAGGTTCAGTGCGATCTGGTTGTTAGTCGTTGCGTCAGCACCAACATGAAGTTTGAGCTGAAGAGGACCTGTAACATCCTGATTTGCTGTAACTTTTCCAGCCATTGCTGTCAGTGCAATCTTGTTACCAGCTGCATCATATACTGCACCTGCACTGGAGTTAGCTGCCCATGTTCCGGATGCTGCTGTGAAGTAGTTATTCAAAGCGTTAGCAGCGATGCCGTTACCATCTGCATCATAGAACTTCTCGCTCTCACCAACTGTAGCTGCTGCTTTATCAACTCTGCCAGCCGTTACGTTTGCGCTGTATACACCGTCAGCTGCGCCGCCTGCTGCAATACCACTTGCTGTAATCGTAGCAATGATGTTACCTTCTGTATCTCTGACGTTAAACTTCGTCGGTGAAGAAGATGTAGCTGTGATTGTATATTTATCAGCTACTGCACCGTTCAGGGAAATGCTGTAACGAACTTCCTGAGCTGCAGCCGGATCATTCTTGTCTGTTGTCAGTTCTGCTGTAATATTCAGACCCTGTTTAACAAGAGAGTTAGCAATGTCGTTCTGAGCTCCAGCGGATGTTCCTGCATGGAAGCTGATTGTTGCTGTCAGACCAGCATTACCTGTTGTCAACGCACCAGCAGTACCGTTTGTCTTAACAACTGCTGCTGTAGAAGCTGCTACCGAATTGTAGCTGTAAGAATATGCTTTTGTCACATTCTTGTCACCCTTTAACAGGTATGTCTCGTTGAATTTGGTTGTCTCAGCAACACGGTCGATTTCAGTTACGAGCTGATCGATCTCTGCCTGGATAGCATCACGGTCGGAAATAGACTGTGTACCGTTGGAAGCCTTAACTGCCAGCTCATTCATTCTCTGAAGCATATCGTGTACTTCTGTCAAAGCACCTTCTGCTGTCTGCACTGCGGAGATACCATCCTGTGCGTTTGCGGAAGCCTGTGTAAGACCTCTGATCTGCTTTCTCATTTTCTCAGAAATTGCAAGACCTGCTGCATCATCTGCTGCACGATTGATCTTATAACCGGAAGATAACTTCTCTGTTGACTTAGCCTGTGCTCCTGTCGTGATACCTAACATTCTGTTAGAGTTCATTGCTGTCAGGTTGTGTTGTACTACCATACTCATAAAATTTACCTCCTTGTTTTTCGGCCTTTGCCGATTATAAACTCATAGACAATTCCCTTTGCCTATGTTGTTACTGTGATGATTTATAATATCCGGGGCCTCTAGAAAGCCCCAGCTATTACATCATACTCTGCATGTAACACAACTTTCTGTATCATTGTGTTGTGTTTTATGCTTTACACCTTTTATATCGGTGCAAAGATAAAATACTTTATAGGCAATTTAAAAAATTTTTAATTTTTTGATCAGTATTCTATTTTCATGTGTTTCTGCTTACATATGATATAAAATAATATATGGAACAAATCATTTGAAAACAGCCCGGACCTTACATATAATAGTAAAATGTGATTCACCTGCCAGATCTATAGATATTTCGGTAATTTACAAGGCGGACGATTGAAGCGTACTGGACGTACGATGATTGAGGATAACGCAGAAAATTACCGAAATATCATGGTTCAGAGCGTATGTCCTCTTGTCCACTGAGGGTATCATGACTGATTGTATTTTTCTTCTTATTATAGTAGATACAGACATCGGTATTGAAGATATTTGATGGCCCTGATCTTTTCATCATCATTGGTATCTATATATGGAAAATGACTCATATCGCATGAGATTTCTGATATATGTATAAGATGTCAGAAGCAAACAACCTATAATAAATAACATTTGTATTTAAATTATATAAGAAAAAACTGCTTGAAATTTTTATTTAATTTTCTACCTGAAAAAATATTGAAGTTCCTGATTAAAAGTACCCACTCCAACACCTATAAAATCAAATCTAAATTTAATCAAATACATCTCTCTTTCTGTCCCTTATAAAGTGTTTGAATGCTGTTTCTCATGGATATGCACAGGGTGACAAAGGCGGCGTCATGTTATCGTACTTTGGCTTTGGCAATCCCCGCATTTTCCACGATTAACAAAGATTTCTCACCGCAATTCCCTTATTTATATAACATATGGTATTAAATATAATTCTGAGGATAAAAATATCTGTAGAAATAACTATTTTTTAATCTTACAAAAGCATATATTATTAATTTAAACTTTAATGCGAATTGGGCACTCATTTTCTCTGTTTTTCCTTTCGGCATTATTAAAAACTAACACGACATAGCCATGCAGCTATGCCGTGTTATTATCAAATCTTATTTTAATTTTTACTATGCAAACGGATTCTCTGTCGGATATGGAATGCTCTTCGGCTGGTTATAATTAATATCCTCCATCGGAACGCCTATGTATTTGAATACCTCAAACAATGATTTACCGTAATGTCCGAATGCAACTGCTCCGTGGTGAGGATAATTTTTCTGGATCAGCACGTGACGATAGAATCTTCCCATTTCTTTGATTGCAAATACACCGATTGCACCGAAGGACTTCGTCGCTACCGGAAGCACTTCCCCTTCTGCCACATAAGCGCGAAGCTGTGCATCCGCCGTAGACTGTAACCGGAAGAAAGTGATGTTGCCAGGAATAATATCTCCTTCCAGCGTACCGTTTGTCACTTCGATCGGAAGACTTCTTGCCATGATCTTCTGATATTTCATCTCATGGAAGGACAACTTGGAGGAGCAGGTATTACCGCAGTGGAAGCCCATGAAGGTATCTTTATGTGTATAATCATATTTGCCTTTGATCGCTTCCTCGTACATATCAGCCGGTACGGAATTGTTAATGTCAAGCAGTGTCACGGCATCTTCGCTGATACATGCGCCGATGAACTCGCTCAGGCAGCCGTAAATATCCACTTCACAGGATACCGGAATCCCCATGCCTGTCAGACGACTGTTTACATAACAGGGAACGAAACCGAACTGTGTCTGGAATGCCGGCCAGCATTTTCCGGCGATCGCAACATATTTTCTGTAACCTCTGTGCTCTTCGATCCAGTCAAGCAGAGTCAGTTCATACTGTGCAAGTTTCGGAAGCACTTCCGGTTTCTTATTGCCTGTGCCAAGTTCAGCTGCCATTTCTTCTACTTTAGCGGCAATACGGGGATCATCTGCATGTTTGTTGAAGGCTTCGAAAAGATCAAGCTCAGAATTTTCTTCAATCTCCACACCGAGATTATAGAGTTGCTTGATCGGCGCATTACATGCCAGGAAGTTGAGCGGCCTCGGACCAAAGCTGATAATCTTCAGTTCGGACAGTCCGACAAGCGCACGCGCTACCGGAAGAAATTCGTTCATCATATCTGCACATTCTTCTGCAGTTCCCACCGGATATTCCGGAATGTATGCCTGAATGTTGCGGAGTCTTAAATTATAGCTTGCATTTAACATACCGCAATATGCGTCGCCACGGCCGTCGGAAAGATCATTCTGGCTCTCCTCTGCTGCTGCGATAAACATTTTCGGTCCATCAAAGTGTTTTGCCAGTAATGTCTCGGAAATTTCAGGACCAAAGTTTCCAAGATATACGCACAATGCGTTGCAGCCTGCCTTTTTAATGTCTTCCAGCGCCTGTACCATGTGGATCTCACTCTCCACGATGCAAACTGGACATTCATAAATATCCTCCGCACCATATTTTGCCTGGTAAGCCTCGACAAGCGCTTTTCTTCTGTTTACAGAAAGACTTTCCGGGAAGCAGTCACGACTGACAGCCACGAGACCTAATTTGATTTTGGGAATGTTGTTCATTTCGTTTTTCCTCCTTGTTATATAATTTAGTTTTAATTATTTATTAAATGCTATACAGTAATATTTTCACCGATCAAACCGAGGAAGCTGCCTTCAGGAAGGCCTCCTTCCTTATGTCCGATCAGCCATTTGTTTGTTGCAGCCAGCAGCGCATCTTCTTTTCCTCCCTTGTGTTCATCAGATAAGGGATAATTCGTACCTTTCGGAAGTACGACAACGCCGCGGAATCCTCCTTCCTGCGCATTGCAGGGAGCATAATGAAGTGTAGTCGCAAAAAATTCCACACCTACGCCCTTGGGAATCAAAAATGCTTTTACTAAAGAAGTGTCATATGTATAATCTTCATTTAATTCTTCTTGTTTTCCTAACAATACGATCATATCGGTAGCGCCAATATTGATCTCAGAACCTCTGTGATACTCAAGCGCATTCAGCTTATGGTTGTTGCCATTGCAATATCCAATCTGAATCGGACTTTCTCCAAATCCCCGGCTCTTTAACTCTGCAAAGATTGCAAGCTCTTCCAGTTCTTTTACGGAAGGTTCATAGACAACATCATCTGCTGGAAGCGGCATTTCCTGCATTTTTCCGATAATTTCCGTGAAATCATAACCCTCAAGAAGCTGCCCGTATTTCCGGAATTCCGGGTCTGTCACTTTATAAATCTTCATTTTCTGCTCCTTTCTCACACCTCTTAATATTTAATCTTAATTTAATAAAATATTAAACAATTACATCAAACAATTCTTTACATGCCGGATAAATTTTTCTGAACTGCTGATACCTTGCTTCATACTTCTCCGCAAGTTCCGGTGTCGGCTCTATCGTATCGACAACCTTCACCAGTTTCTCAGCGATTTCTTCCACGCTGCCATATTCTCCACAAGCTACTGCCGCCAACATCGCACCGCCCATGGAAGGACCTTCTTCGCTTTCAAGTACATCCACTTTGATGTTCAGAACATTGGCAATGATCTTTTTCCAGAGAGGACTTTTGGCGCCGCCGCCGCAGATCTTTGTCCGCTCAATATGAATTCCCAGTTCTCTCGCTACTTCAAAAGAATCCCGAAGGGCAAATGCCACACCTTCAAGCACAGCCTGCGTCATATCGGCTCTTGACGTATCCATCGTCATACCAATAAACGTACCTCTTGCATTCGGATTGTTATGAGGAGAGCGCTCTCCCATCAGATAGGGCAGGAAAAATACTTTGTTCTCTCCAAGTTTATTGACCGCTTCCTGTTCCTGTGCATATTCCTTCGTGCCGATAATCTCATCCATCCACCACTTATTGCAAGAAGCAGCGCTGAGCATACAGCCCATCAGATGGTAGTGTCCGTCCGCATGTGCAAACGAATGAAGCGCGTTGAACTTATCCACACCAAAGTTTTTGGAGGATATAAATACGGTTCCGCTTGTGCCGAGAGAAATATTGCACATCCCATCGCCGACTGTGCCGGTACCTACGGCTGCCGCTGCATTGTCACCCGCACCTGCGGCTACTTTCACCTCTTTGCCAATGCCAAGTTCTTCTGCAATCTCTCCAAGTACCGTGCCCACTGTCTCGTAGCTCTCATAAATTTTCGCGAGCTGTTCTTCCTTTACGCCGCAGATCTCACACATTTCTTTTGACCAGCAGCGGTTTTTCACATCAAAGAGCAGCATACCGGAAGCATCCGAGACGTCTGTGCAATGTACGCCGGTCAGTTTATATGCAATATAGTCTTTGGGAAGCATAATCTTTTTGATCCTGGCAAAATTCTCGGGCTCTTTGTTTTTCACCCACAAAAGTTTGGGCGCCGTAAAACCGGTAAAGGAAATATTCGCCGTATATTTGGAAAGCGTCTCTTTCCCGATTTCATGATTCAGGTAATCGCATTCTTCATATGTCCTGCCATCATTCCAGAGAATCGCCGGGCGGATCACCTTGTCATTCTCGTCCAATATTACAAGTCCATGCATCTGTCCGCCAAAACTGATCCCTGCCACCTGACTTTTATCGGCCTGCGCAAGCAATTCCTTCATACCTGACATTGTCTGCGCATACCAATCTTCCGGATTCTGTTCAGACCAGCCCGGATGTGGGAAACATAATGGATATTCTTTGGAAACAATCTTCTGAATATTGCCCTTTTCATCCATCAGCAGCAATTTGACCGCCGATGTCCCCAGATCAATACCTACATACAGCATTTGATACCCTCCTTAATTCAACGATATACGCTTTTTACTATGTTTTCTCTATTTGCGTGCACGTGCACGTTTTCTTCATCATACATGGATTACTATGAAAAATCAATAGACTTTCCCTATTTCCATATTTTTCGGAAAAGTGCACGAATCTGCTGTTATTTTCTGCACTTTTCAAAGTCCTGTTTGGTAAAATTCACGAAATAACTGCTCTTATCTATCGTATGGGAAATGTCAGAACGATAGACCCGGCAGTTGACAGAACCCCCTGGTCATGCTACTTTGGTAAATAATAAACAGAACCTTATGTCAAGAGGTATCATATGGCTACGATAAAAGAAATTGCAGAAATTGCCGGTGTCTCCAGAGGTACCGTAGACCGGGTCCTTAATCACAGAGGCAGTGTCAACGCAAAAACTGCAGAAAAAATACTGCAAATTATAAAAGAACTCGATTATAAACCGAACAAGGCAGGACTTACTCTGGCTGCCCAGAAAAAGCGCCTGAAACTGGGAGTCATCCTTTACGGTAGCAGCAATCCTTTTTTTGAAGAAGTGATGAAAGGCGTCTGCTATCAACAGCAAAAACTTGCCAGCTATAACTGCACGATCGTTGTAAAGCAGATCTCTTACAACGCAGAAGAACAGTTAAAGGCAATTGAAGAACTTCTCACGCAACAGGTACACGGAATTGTACTCGCTCCTTATAATTCCTCTGCTATCGTAAAAAAGATCAATGAACTCTATGAAAACGGTATCCCGGTTGTCACCGTGAACACAGACATCGATCATTCCAGACGTATCGCTTACGTTGGAAGCAATTACTTCCTGTCAGGCGAAACAGCCGGCGGGCTGATGGGACTGATGACAAAAGGAGAAATCCACACGGGTGTTATTTTAGGAGATGAGCGGATCTTATGTCATACGGACAGAGCAGCCGGATTCCAGAGCTGTGTCCGCAAAAAATATCCCCATATCCATATCACCGCCGAAGTACAAAATCAGGACGATGAGACAGAGAGCTTTCTCGTGACACAAAAGCTGCTGCGGAAACACCCTGAAATTAACGCTCTCTACTTTGCCGCCGGAGGGGTGGATGGCGGCTGTAAGGCAGTCATTGCCGAAAACCGTCAGCATTCTTTGACTATTATCTCTCACGACAAGGTAGATACGACCCGCAGTTTCGTGAAGTCCGGTATCATCTCTGCTACGATATGCCAGCAACCTTTTGTTCAGGGATCAAAATCTCTGGATATTCTCTTTAACTATCTGGCTGCCGGAGAACTGCCGGAGACAGAACGCAATTATGTGGCAGTCGATATTCGCATTGCAGAAAATATATAATTCTGATTTAATTTATCTATTTTTGTCATAAATTGTTTTTATTTGTCAAAAACATACGTAATTAAAAATCGGGTGTTATGAATACTGACCGTATTCTCACACCCGATTTTTTATTCAGAAAATCTCTGAAAAATAATACAACAGCAAATAAACCATCATACTTAAAAAACCGACACAGAATAAAAATAATCCAAATGACATACTGCGCGTGACAACTGTGTTATATTCTCTCATCGTCTCATGAAGCATTGCCAGTTTATGTTCAAACCGCTTTTTGTATCCAGGCTTTTCTTCTCTGTGTATGGAAAGAAGATGTTTAATCCAATAGACAATATGATCCAGAGCAGAACCGATCAAATGGGTCACTTCCGTTCCTTCCGGCAGCTCATAGGGAAGCGGACTGTCTTTATAGATCGTTTTTCTCAGCATAACGATAACCGCATCGGGTATGGAATCCCCGATTCTGCAAAAGACAGCGCCCACAAAAGGCAGAATCCGTAAAATCAATGGCCTGTATATAAGATTTTCCAGATCCAGACTCTCCGAAAAT
This sequence comes from Lachnospiraceae bacterium JLR.KK008, assembly GCA_037015955.1. Classification (NCBI taxonomy): domain Bacteria; kingdom Bacillati; phylum Bacillota; class Clostridia; order Lachnospirales; family Lachnospiraceae; species Lachnospiraceae bacterium JLR.KK008. Next base: position 3,169,351 of record CP143548.1, on the reverse strand, counting down.
CTGTTTTTATATACTCTCAATCCATTCTCACTGCGCTTCATCATATAGTTTCTGACAATCAGTCCATAGATTACTGCACCAATAAGCAGAGAAATACAAGCGCCTTTCAGATTGACAATGGAGAAATACGTTACCGGATGCACCTTCTCTTCAAAAAGCAAAAAACCCTGTCCCAAATCTGCCAGTCTGTCCATCGTCAGTCCGGGAACGATACCGAGCACTACGATCACCAGCGCACTGATGGTGAGAGCCGCTGCACTGGCAGCATTCATATACTTCCCTTTTAAGCCGTCATACAGTGTCTGTTTTCCCGGGTCCGCATTTTTTTCCACGAACACACAGACATATAATTTCGTCATATAAGCTACTGTGAGACCACCGCTGATCAGGAAGATCCATTCAATGATACTCATACCGCCTGCGCTGTAAAGCAAAGGAGACACCAGACCTTCTCCAAGCAATTCCCTGTATTCCACAATGCTCTCATGCAGCAAAGTCTTGCTCACATAGCCGTTAAAAAGCGGTACCCCGCCGATACCAAGCGATCCCGCGAGAAAAATCATATGAAACAATGGTTTATTACGCCCAAATCCCCGAATCTCATTCAAGTCCAGCTTATGCAGATTCATATAGATCACACCTGCCGCCATAAACAAAACCAACTTGATCAGAGAATGGTTTACCATATGGAGCAGACTTCCCCTCACTGCCAGTCCGTTCTCCTCCCCAAGCAAACCTGCCATACCAACTCCCACCATAATAAATCCGATCTGGGACAGAGAAGAACAGGCAAGTGTACGCTTGATATTGACAGAATACAGAGCCAATACCGCTCCAAGGAACATTGTAATCACACCGAGAGATAAGATCAGAGTCCCCCATGCGCCATTGTGCCAGAATATCCGGCAGCTTACGACTAAAATTCCAAAAATACCGGCTTTGGTGAGAATACCGGACAAGAGAGCAGACGCAGGTGCAGGCGCCACAGGATGTGCTTTTGGAAGCCAGATATGCAGAGGAAAAGCCCCTGCCTTTGCTCCAAACCCAAAGAGAAGACAAAGTCCCGCGGGCCAGAGCATTCCCGGATTGGAACACGCGATCGTTGCCACCCACAGCTTTTCAATCCGCAGCGTCCCCAATGTATGATATAACATGAACAGTCCCATCAGCATCACCATACCGCCGATCACAGCGATCGCCAGGTAAGTACCCGCCGCACGCATCGCTTCTTTCGTTTCATCATGCGCCACCCAGACATAGGATGTAAACGACATAATCTCAAAAAAGAGAAAGGTTGTATATAGATCCGCCGATAAAAAGACACCGATCGTCGCCCCGAGCGTAAATAAAACAAACATGTCATAGCGGTTTCTGTTACGATAATGTGTCAGATACTCTCTGGAAAAGACAGTCGTCATCATCCACATGAAAGCGGCAATCAGACCATAAGTAACCCGGAAACCGTCCAGAGAAAACGACAAACCCAGTCCACAGACCTCTTTCCATACAAACTCCTGCTGCCCCATCTGTGCAAAATTCAAAAACAAGCCAAGAAAAAGAAGAAATTCCGCAATCGTAATCCCGTCCGCACAGTAATCTCTTGCTTTCTTATTCACTCTGCCAACCGCATATGAGAGAAGCGCCCCCAGGAAGGGCAGCATCACACAGAATAGTAAAATCAGATTTCCTTCCATATCCACTCATCCCCCTCTAATAGACGCCTTCCGCAACCTTCATGAAAAATTCTACAACCGGTGCGGAATACAAACCAAAAACAACCATCGCCACAACAAAGAGACATAGAGGAAATACCATATACCAGTTTGGATCTTTCACCTCTTTGATCGTCTCATAGTCAAATTCCCCGGATGGGAAAAATACCCGGATCACAATCGTCAACATATAGATCGCGGTGAGCAGTGCCGAGATCAGTAGAGCTCCCACCCCTGCAAAGGCAAGAGGATTGTCACTGACTACCGCGGCATTGGCCAGATTCCATTTGCTGATAAAACCGCAAAGTCCCGGCACTCCCATGATCGCCAGAGAAGAAACGGTAAAGGCCCCGAACACCACCGGCATTTTACGGCCGAATCCGTCCAACTGGTGAATATAACTTCTGCCCGTCTGATACATCACAGAACCTGCACAGAAAAAAGCACATATTTTCATGACCGCATGGAATACCATATGTGTGAGCGCCCCGACCAGACCAAGAGGCGTCATCACTGTCACTCCAAACAGAATATAAGAGAGATTACTGATTGTGGAATAGGCAAGTCTTCTTTTAATATGAGTCTCTTTCACCGCTCTGCTGCAGCCATATACGATTGTCACAATCGCCGCCGTCATCACAACATCCTGTGCCCAAGTCCCCTGCAGAAATTCCGTTCCAAAACAGTAATATGTCATGCGGATGATAGCAAAAGCACCTGCCTTAACGACAGCCACCGCATGAAGCAGAGCCGTGACGGGAGTTGGCGCCACGCCGGCGTCCGGCAGCCAGGAGTTAAAGGGACAGAGGGCTGCTTTCACACCAAACCCGAAAAATGCCAATACATAGACAAGAAGCAGGATATTTGTTCTGTCTCCGATCCGCGCAGGATCCAGCGCTCCTCCCATTACAAAATCAGGGGACATACTGTATGCGATAATAAAGATCAATCCGACAAAACCAAAAGCCGCGCCGCCAAGTGAATAGTACAAATATTTGCGGCTGGCAAGTATTGCTTCCCGGGTCAATGTGTGCATAACAAGCGGCAATGTCACAAGCGTAAGCAGTTCATAAAAGAAATACATCGTCACCATGTCTTCCGCGAAGGCGATACCAAGCGTCACTCCATAAGTCATCGTATAAAACATGAAAAACACACGCTCATTCTTCTCATGCTTCATATATTCAAAGGAATACAACGTTGCCAACGGCCATAAGGTAGCCACCAAAGCGCCAAATACCATACTCATACCATCGACCTTAAAAGAAAGCGTCAGATCACCGGTAAATTTCACGATCGCGAAACTGTCCTCCGGTCGATGAGACAGCAATCCAAAGACTAATATAGTATTGATGATCACAAGCCCTTCGATCAGAACTTCCATATGTCTCCTGTTTTTAAATGGAAGGACAGGGACAGCAATGCCTGTCAGAAATGGAAGTAATACTACAATAAACATCATAACTGGTCTCATATCTATCCCCTCCTATCCTAACATTCCCTGTGTGGCTGTCACTATATATGACAAGACGGCGGAAGAACCGATTCCTGCAATCACAGACAATATGGTAAGTATTAAAACAGGAATTAACATATTGAGTTCCGGTTCATTCTTTTCGTGTTTCTCATAATTATAATCCTTACCCGGGAAAAATCCCCGATAGTGACAGGCAACAGATAACCTGCCGTCAGCAATGCACTGATCAGCAGTACAACAGGCCCAAACCAGGAAAAGAACGGAATTGCGCTGCCAAGCGCACCTGTCGCCAGATACCATTTACTTAAAAATCCTCCGGTTGGTGCAATTCCGATCAGACCAAGGGAGCACAATGTATAACACCACAGTAGCAACGGCATCTTTTTGCCGATTCCATTTATCTCGTCGACTCGCGTCTTACCAGTCTGATAGATGATCGCACCCACACATAAAAATAATCCTGATTTAATAAATGCGTGACAGAGAACATGGAGCATGGAACCGGTCAAAGCATTCTTCTGCATCAAGGCCAGTCCGAATAATATATAAGAAACCTGACTGACCGTGGAATATGCCAGGCGTTTTTTTAACAGCTTTTCCCGGTATGCCAACATGGAACCCATAAATACTGTAAAGAGAGTCAGACACAGACAAGCGGTCTGTACCCATGTTCCGCTCAAAAATGCAGTTCCAAACAAGAAATAGATCGTACGGACAATGCCCAGTACGCCGCCTTTTACAATAATCCCTGACAAAACGGCGGAAGCCGGCGCCGGCGCGACCGGATGTGCGGTTGGAAGCCATCCGTGCATCGGAAACATACCTGCCTTTACACCAAACCCAAGAATCATCAAAAATGCCACAAATAATAAAAATGGTTCTCTGCCAACTATTAATTCCTGATTTAATACTCCACCTGCCGTAAATGTAAGCGTATTGGAAAAACGATACAGAAAATAAATACCAAAGAGTACCATATACGCACCACAGAAAGAATAAAATAAATATTTCAGGCCGGCCATCACAGCTTCTTTTGACTTTGAATGTAACACAAGCGGCATGGATAGCAGCGTCATCAGCTCATAAAACATATAAAAAGTTACAATATTACCGGCAAAGTTCAGTGCCACCAAAATTCCATAAACAATCAGATAAAAACCAAAATACCGTTTCTCTTCCTTTTCATGTTTCATATACGTGAAGGAAAAGAAACCGGCACACAGCCAGACAATCGAGACTGCCACTACGAAAACGCGCCCCATTCCATCCAGTTTAAAATAGACTGGCAATGTCTTCGTCAGATAAAACAACGTGTATGTATCAATCTCGGAACATAGAATTGTAAAAACCGAAACTGTTGTTAAAATCAACGTAATTCCTGTCAAACCAAGCAGTAATTTCCTGTTTTTATCAGAAGGCAGGAAAAACAGGACAGTTCCAATTATAATCGGAAAAAATACAGGAAATATCAATGTAACTGACTCGTTCATGTTTTTCCCTCCTTACCCAAACATTTCCAGCCCTGTGCGGACTGCATCTACTACAGGCTGCGATAACATACCGAGCATGACCGTGACGACCACAAAGAGAACGATTGTCAGTGCATATATTTTCTCATTTTTCGTCTCAATCCCTTGAAAGGGGCACTTCGGATTCGGAGCATAGATGCGGATCACTGTTTTCATAAAATAGATGGCATTCAGTATCGTACTGATTCCCAGTGCAATCATGGTCGGCATCATTTTTCCTATATTATCGACTGCTGCCTGCGCAAACAGGAGCTTACTGACAAAGCCTGCAAAAACGGGAATACCTACCATCGACAGAGAACCGACGGTAAACCCTATACCTGCTGCCTTATTGCGGTATCCTGCCCCTGTCAGATCAAAGAAATTCCGGCTGAAACCGGACACATCTGTCAGACCGATCGCAGAGATAAAAAGCAGCGCCTTACCGGTTGCATGTGCGATAATATGATAAACACTTGCAACCATACCGGCTTCCGTGCCCAGTCCGATACCCATATAAATATAACCGATCTGCGCCACAGAAGAAAAGGCAATCATCCGGCGAATATCGTTCTCTTTGATCGCACTGAGAGAACCGACGATCATCGCCATCAAACCAAACACAAACAATACATTGATCACATGAAAATCACGAAATACTTCCACACCGATTACCCGATATATAATCTTAATCAGCAAAAAGATATATCCTTTTGACACAAGGCTTGAGAGGATTGCAGCCGAAGAGATCGTAGAATATCCATAGGCGTCCGGAAGCCAGGCATGAAAAGGAAATAATGCGCTCTTAATCGCCAGGCCGGTCACCATCAATGCAATCGTAACGACAAGAGGAATTGTGTATGTGCCATCCGCAATGATCTGATCGACTGATTGACGGATATTGGACATCAGCAGATGCCCCGTAAGATCATAAAGCATACAAAGTCCGATCAGCAGCATACCGGAGCCGACCAGACTCATAATCATATAACGGACGGCAGCCTCCAGAACACGCCCGATCTGACGGATCATAATCAGACCACAGGCTGCGATCGTATTGATCTCCACAAATACATAGGCGGTAAACAGGTCGTTCGTATAAATCAGTGCCAGCAAAGAACTGAGAAGCAGATTTACCAATATGTAATACAGATTATGCTTGCTCGCCTCCACCTCTTCATCGAGTTTCTTCTTGCCTCCCCACATACAAAGGAGCATGATGATACAGAAAAATAAAGCCATCGCGGCTTCCAGAACACCTGCTCGTATCTCGTTTCCCCACGGCGCAGGAAAATGTCCCATCATATAGACAAAGCTCTCACCTGTTCTGAGTTCATAATCAAGCAATATGGCGGACATGATGCCCACTGTCACGATCACCGCCGTATTTACCCATTTTGCGGCTTTTCCGGAAAGTATTGAACAGATCGTTCCGGAAAACAGAGAAAGCAAGATCGAAAAAAAAGGAATGTTACATACGAAGTCCATTTACTGTCCCTCCCTTTTCATCACCAGAGAAATCTGATCGAGATCGAGCGTATGATACCTGCGGTACAGACGGATCGTCAGCGATAACATCAATGCGGAGACCGAGACCGAAACAACGATACCCGTCAGCACAAGGCCGCTTGGAATCGGATTGATATAGGCTTCCACACTCTGTACACCATCGACGACGATCGGAGCCGCCCTGCCCGCGATATATCCCTTCTCTGCCAGAAACAGATAAATGGCACAGTCCATAATATTGAGACCAATAATCTTTTTAATCAGATTTTGCTGAAGCAGCAGATTCCCGAAACCAATGCCAAACAAAATGGTTGCCACTGCTTCTCCATAATTTACAAATAAATTGCTGCCCATCTTAAAAACCCCCCTTTCGGAACATCGCGTAAAAAGCATACATCGTGCAGGCAACAACCAGTCCCACCGCGATATTCAAAGGTAAAATCAGTCCACTGCTCAGGATAGCCCCCGGTGTTCCTTTGGGTATGATACTGTGCAGGTGATTTGCTCCCGTATAAAAAGAATAACTCTTGGCAACACAATAAAACGACAGGGAACCGAAACAGATCCACTTATAAGTCTTCTCTGTAAAAAACCGTTCCGTTTTCTGAAATCCAAACGCATTCAGATATAAGATCAGACCCGCGCCAATGATAGCGCCGCCGGAAAATCCGCCGCCGGGCCCCAGATGTCCGTTTAAAATTACATAAATACCAAAGATTATAATAATCGGCACTAAAATATAAGCTGCCATCTGCAGGATCGCATCATTTTTCGGTTCATAGATACGGTCATTGACTTCCGCTTCCTGTATCGAGATACCTTTTCCATCTTTTTTCTTCTTGTCCAGACGAAGAAGAATCAATACTGTCATTGTGGCTACGAATAATACATGAGATTCCCCCAATGTATCAAAAGCTCTGTAATCCAGAATCATACCGCTGACAATGTTAATCGCCCCGGTTTCCTGAAGTCCCTTTTCAATATAACGCTGCGCGACCTCATTATTGACCGGCCTTTGCGGCTCATTGGTCGGGGGCAGATAAGATACTGTCAGTAAAAGCAGATAAATCAGAATACAACAGAAAATTATACTTGCCACCTTATAACCGACTTCAAGACGCTTGATTTCTCTGTTTTTTACGGTTCCATATATTTTTGAAAAAAGACGCGTTCTCTCACGCACTCGCTCTTCCACTTCTTCTTCCGTCTCGCTGAATGGAATCTGCGGCTGCATTTCCACTTCTCCAAGATAAGGATCTTTCTCCCCGCTTAACCAACGGAAAAAATGATAAGCAAATGTCTTCTCATATTCCTTTTCCGTCTTCCTTCTGCTCATCGCTCTGCTCCTTTCCGTCTATTGCATGTATTTTCTTCAATGTAACGAAAAATAAAATACTGGTAACGCCGGCTCCCACTGCTGCCTCTGTGATCGCCAAATCCGGAGATTCCAAATTAACCCATATAATCGACATAATCAGACTAAAAGACATATAAATTAAAATAGAATTTAATAAATTCTTGGACAGACTGACAGAGATTGCACAGATAATCAAAAATCCCATTAATAAACAGGTAAATACGGTCATTTCTCCTCTACCTCCACGTACTCATCCAAATTTTCATTGGTCGTCACTTCCAGTCTGGAAATCAGATGAGAGGACACCGGAGACACACACCAGAGAAAAATGATAATCAGTAAAATTTTTAATGTAGTAAAATGAAATCCACTGATAATCATCAGTCCGATCAGACAGACACCAATCCCCAATGTATCTCCAATGGCGGCAGTATGCATTCTGTTCAGTACATAACGATAATGAAATACACCATACAGTTCAATCCCGAATATAACAATTCCTGTCAAAAGAAAGCAGGCGCCGATAATAAATCTGATCCATTCAAACATTGTGCTCCTCCTTTTTTCTCATCTTCTTTTCTCTGTATACACCCATATATACTTTAGTGATCACGATTACGGAAAGGAAACTGATCATAGCGTAGATCAGACAAATATCAATCAGATACCCTTCTTTCATTTTCATCGCCAATATGGAGATCATGACCATAACCATTGTTCCCATCATATTGACAGCCACGATGCGGTCAGCTACATGCGGCCCCAGGATTGCCCGGAGCAGACAGAGCATAAGCATAACAGCCAGGATAATCAATGCGCCAATATAGACAATATTCTGTACATTTGTCAACGTATCCATATTTCATTCACCTTCTCTAATTTTTCGAGTTCTTTAACAAAGATACAGTCCTCGAGACCTTCCGCCAGTGATTTATCCAGACAATGAACCTGCAGTTCATTTCCTTCCAGAGACACTGTGATCGTACCCGGTGTCAGCGTAATGGAATTCGCCAGAAGTACTCTCGTCGTCTTCGCTTTCAAATTTGTACGAAAACGTACGAGTACCGGTTCGATTTCCTCTTTTTCAGAAAACAGCAATTTCATCGTCGCAATATTGGCTTTCAGGATCTCAGTGATCAAAATAACAAAATACCGTAAAACCAGGATCAGATTCTTGCCGAGTATCATATCCTTATGTATGCTGAAATCCATAAATTTGCAGATAAATGCGTACATCAAAGCCGCTATCACGATGCCAAACAAAAAGATCTCCAATGTGAAATTACCATTGAAAATAATCCACATAATTAGAAAAACGAAAAACATAATAAATCCTCCGTGAAAAAGAGCCGTGCACCGGTGATAAAATCATCGGTGCATCAGCCCCCTATATTAACACTTTTTGAATCGCATTCTGCAAATCATTTTTAGAGACCGCACCTACAACAGATTCTTTCTTCTCCCCATTTTGAAAGAAAAGAAACGTGGGAATTGACATTACTTTATATTTAGCGGACGTTTCCGGATTTTCATCTACATTGATTTTACCAACTTTTATTTTTCCGCTATACTGTTCCGCTAATTCTTTTACAATCGGCGCCATCATCTTACAGGGACCACACCAGTCCGCATAGAAATCAACCAGAACGGGAATATCCGATTGTAATACCTCCTGTGTAAAATCCGCGTCTGTAAATTTGTATTCCATATTTTGTACCATCCTTTCTATTTTTTTACTTTTTTATTTATTATTGTTACCTGTAAATAATATATTTATAAATAGGATTTCCTGCAGAGGAGAATTTCTCTTCATATTCTGTCATCACATTTCCCCTCATCATCTCATGATCCGCATACAGGTCATGAGTAATCTTCTCCGCTCTCCATCCCGCAGGTTCCAATTCTCCTATGGCAAATTCAAACAATGCCTTGTTGTCTGTCTTAAATTCCAGTCTGCCGTCTTTTTTCAGAATCTTATCGTATCTGGCCAAAAATTCCCGCGACGGCAGCCTTCGCCTGGCATGTCTGTCTTTCGGCCATGGGTCGGAGAAATTCAAATATATTTTTGATACTTCTCCTTCTGCAAATATCTCTTCCAGGCCAGACGCATCCGCACATATGAATAAAAGATTGGGGAGCGTTTTGTTCTCTGTTTCCTGCAGTCTCTCCACTTTTTGCAATGCCCGCAGAAGCACGCTTGTATAGCGCTCAATGCCGACAAAATTTATATCAGGATTACGGGCTGCCAGCTCCATCAGGAACCTGCCTTTTCCCATTCCTACTTCGATATGAAGCGGATGATCATTCCTAAAAAGCTCTCTCCATGATCCTCTCCTTTTTTCCGCATCTTTGATAACGTATGGGCTATGATCAATCACATCCTGGGAACCGGGTATATTTCTTAAACGCATAATTTTCCTCACTTTACTGTATGTATTCTACAACACTTATTTTATAAAATCAAATACTGAAAGAACAATTTTTTGAAAAATGTAGGAAATGAATATTCTTTGTGATAAAATAAAAAAAACTTGTAAACATAATCACATGATTGTATAAGAGGGAATGATATATGACAGAAAATAATTCAATGCAGCTCACCTCGATTGCCTTACCTGTACCGGAGCTGAAAGCTCTGGATATTATCAACGGATATGAAGTCCGTCCCGGATTTTATGAGCAGAACGGAGCAACCGCTCTCTCAAACAGTTGTGTCAATTTTACGGTCCAGTCAAGAAGCGCCACTTCCTGTGAACTGCTTCTCTTTCACAAAGGCAGTCAGGAACCTTTTGCTGTCATCCCGTTTCCCGAGCACTATCGGATTGGTAACGTATATTCCATGATCGTATTTGGTCTGAAGATCGAAGAATTTGAATATGCTTATCGTATGGACGGTCCTTATGACCCGAAAAAAGGACTTATCTTTGACAAGACGCGCATCCTGCTCGATCCCTATGCCAAGGCGGTTGCCGGACAGAGCGACTGGGGTATGTCTTCCAACCAGAAGGGATATCGCGGAAGAGTAGTACGCAATAACTTTGACTGGGGCACAGAGAAGCAGTCATTTATTCCAATGAATGACCTTATCATCTACGAGCTTCATGTGAGGGGCTTTACGATGGATGAGTCTTCCGGCGTCACTTATCCCGGCACTTTCTCCGGACTGCGTGAAAAGATCCCTTATCTGAAAGATCTGGGTGTCAACGCCGTGGAACTGATGCCTATCTTCGAATTTGATGAGACTAGGGATAAGAGAACCGTAAACGGCAAGCAGTTACTTGACTATTGGGGTTACAATTCGGTCAGTTTCTTCGCTCCCAATACCAGTTATAATTCCAACAGAGAGTATAACCGTGAAGGTACGAAGTTAAAGGAACTGATCCGGGATCTGAAAACAAATGGAATCGAAGTGATCCTTGATGTCGTATTCAATCATACGGCAGAAGGCAATGAGCGGGGACCCTATATTTCTTTTAAGGGATTTGACAACAACATTTATTACATGTTGACGCCGGACGGTCATTACTATAATTTCAGCGGCTGCGGAAATACACTGAACTGTAATCATCCCGTCGTACAGCAGATGATTCTGGAGTGTCTGCGCTATTGGGTAACTGATTACCGCATTGATGGATTTCGTTTTGATCTGGCGACAATTTTAGGGCGCAACGAGGACGGATCTCCAATGAATAATCCTCCTCTCTTAAAACAACTGGCCTTTGATCCTATTCTCGGTTCGACGAAACTGATCGCGGAGGCCTGGGATGCAGGTGGGCTTTATCAGGTCGGCAGTTTTCCTTCCTGGAACCGCTGGGCAGAATGGAACGGAAAATACAGAGATTGTCTGCGAAATTATCTGAAGGGTGATATTTGGGCAGCCCCGGAAGCCGTACTGCGAATCATCGGTTCTCCTGATCTCTACGGAACTTATGGAGAAGAACACAATTCATCTGTCAACTTTATCACCTGCCATGACGGTTTTCCGCTCTATGATTTATATGCTTATAATCAAAAGCATAATGAAGAGAACGGCTGGAACAATACAGATGGCAGCGACGACAACAGAAGCTGGAACTGTGGTGTCGAAGGTGAGACTGACGATCCACAGATTATTGGACTGCGCAAGAAGATGATAAAAAACGCCTGTGCGGTACTGCTGTGCAGCCGTGGCACCCCAATGTTTCTGGCGGGAGATGAATTTGGCAATACACAGTTTGGCAATAATAATGCTTATTGCCAGGATAATATTATTTCCTGGCTGGACTGGAGTCTGCTTGAGAAGAATCATGACATCTATCGCTTTTTCAAATATATGATTGCTTTCCGTAAGGATCATCCGATCATCCGTAATGATCTGGAACCGTCCGGTACCGGCTACGACTTTATCAGCATCCACAATGGCGCTCCTGATTTCTCGGAGACAAATGAAAACACAAGAACTCTGGGAATCCTCTATACCGGATATAACAGAGAAAAACGAGAAGAAGATATTGTTTACTTTTGCATTAACGCTTACTGGGAGCCTTGCACGATCTATCTTCCGATACTTCCGGAAGGCTATTCCTGGAATTTAATGGTAGATACAGGCATTTCCAATGAAAAAGAACTCTTTTTTGACGTCAGTGACTGCCCGGGAGTTGAAAATGAATTTTTAATGAAAGATCGAAGTGTAGCTATTTTTACAGGAAGGAGCAAACGATGAATTATATCGTTTTTGATCTGGAATGGAACCAGAGCAGTTATCCCGAGGGGGAGATCAAAGAACTCCCCTTTGAGATTATCGAAATCGGCGCTGTAAAGCTCGATCATCAGAAACGCATGACAGACCGCTTCAGTGAACTGATACGTCCTCATGTATACAAAAAGATGCACAAAATTACCAGTAAACTCATTCATCTGCAGATAGATGAGTTGAAAAATGCAGATGATTTTGTCCATGTATCGAATCGTTTCCTCCAATGGTGCGGCGATGATATAATGTTTTGTACCTGGGGACCTCTGGATCTTACGCAGCTTCAACGCAATATGGCTTATTATCACATGGAACCGATTGCCAATGGTCCTCTTCGCTTTCTGGATGTCCAGAAACTTTTCAGCATTGTCTATGAAGATGGAAAATCACGTCGTGCTCTCGAATATGCGATTGATTATTTACAGGTAGAAAAAGATATTCCTTTTCACAGAGCGTTCAGTGACGCCTACTATACGGCTAAGATACTGGCAAAACTGGATACAGAAGCTGAAAAAAAAATATCATTTGATCTTTTTCACAAACCACGAAACCGAAAAGAAGAAATCCATATTGTTTTCGACGATTATTTCAAATATATTTCGCGGAAGTTTGCAGATAAGCAGGAAGCCTTGCGAGACCGTGAAGTATGCAGCACAAAATGTTATTATTGTCATAAAAACATTAAGCGGAAAGTACGTTGGTTCACGCCCAACGGGAAGCACTACTATAGTATTTCTCTTTGTGATAAACATGGCTATATGAAAGGAAAAATCCGCATACGAAAAGATGCGGATGAAGAAGGAATCTATGTTGTAAAAACTTTAAAATTTATTTCTGAGGATGATGTAAAAAAAATAAGAGAACGCCAGGATAAGGCAAGAGAGCTTCGGAAACAGAAGCGGATTCGTGCCAAATCTTCCTGACATCTCTATTTTGTAATTAAAAGTTAAAGTCATCAAATTCAGAACGAATTCTTTTTCTTTTTTTATGTCTGACTCTTTCTTTTCTTCTTTTTGCAAATTGATAATTGTCGATAATTGCTTTGATCACACAGAGGAGAATAAAGAATCCTGCGATACCAATGATCCAGGCTATGACTGTTCTTACATTGACAAATACGATCTTTTCTTTGGGTTTTGACGCATCCTCTTCCGTTTCCGGTTCAGATGCGTTTTCTTCATTTTCCAAAACATTTTGATTTTCAAAATCGAACGTATTTTCTATCTGTTCTTCAGCCAGTTCCACCGTAGCAGAACCAACCGGGATGCCATGATACGTATATTGAATCGACGCCACCGAGTTTGCTGAAACCGTATCATAGATCAATTCGGAATCCATATCATCAAACACGGCTGTAATCGGAATAACAACACTGTCAGTCGGGCTGATCGATAAGATCGGATTGGAAGCGCCAAATACATCATTTTCTGTCTGGAAAAAATCGTTGTTATCTACCGTATACTCTGTTTCATTTGCCGCAATATTTAACTTCTGAAAATTCGAAAATCCATACTCAAACAAACTGATCGTATCGTCAAACTGATGAGGAGACTCTTCTCTCATCACGACACAGATCAATTTCATGCCATCTTTTTCCGCACAACTGACAAGTGTCTGTCTGGAATCATTCGTGTAACCTGTCTTACTGCCAACAATATAATCGTAATTATATTTTCCTCCAGGAAACAACAATTTATTATGGGTGTTGATAATCAGATCATCATCCGGCTGTGTCGGTGACTGCGGAATCTGATAGGTTGGAGTTGATGACATCTTACACAACAGTTCATTGTCAAAAAATTTCTGCGCGATCAACGCCAGATCATATGGACAAGTATAATGATTCTCATCATGCAGTCCGTTCGTAGTCACAAAATTAGAATTTTCGCATCCCAGCTCTTTTGCCCGTTCATTCATCAAAGATGCAAAATCTTCCATCGTGCCGCTCACATGCTCCGCAAGTGCATTCGCCGCTTCATTTGCCGAACCGACCAGAATCCCATACAGACACTGTTCGACTGTAATCTGTTCTCCGACATCCAGACCGACATTGGAACTGTCTCTCGGTATACTGAATACCGCCTCTTTTGACATGGTAATTGTTTCATCCATCTGACAGTTTTCCACACCGATCAGACAAGTCAATATTTTAGTCACACTCGCAGGATACAGATGTTCATAAATATTTTTCTCATAAAGAATGGTTCCTGTCTCTGCTTCCATCAAAATAGCACCCTGAGCTCCCACTGCTGGTCCATCGGGCCATTCTTCATAACTGTTAGAAGCGATCGGAAGCGCTTTTCTCGCCTCCTCCTCTGCCGCATAGTCTGTGGCATTGGAAACAAAACTGCTGGATATGCTTACATGCGCAGCAAGCAAAATACCCATTCCCAAACAAAAAACTCGTTTTTTACATTTTTTCATATAAAACTCCCAATATGCTCCTGTCTGTCATTGAGAAGAGAAATTTTCTCTGTGTATGAAACTAAATGCCGCAACCTCTGAAAGTTACGGCACTACAGCGTTCCCGAGCGGATTCGAACCGCTGGCCTTCCGCTTAGGAGGCGGACGCTCTATCCTGCTGAGCTACGGAAACAATTATTTATGCTAGATTAGTTTAGCATAAATACAAAATATTGGCAAGCGATTCACCAAATTTATCCTTCCGGAAAATTAATATAACCCTGCATCCAGATCACTCCTTTAAATCTCCGACCTGCTTCCGGCTCTCCCAAAAGATCAGCCTCATTGATACAGAGATCGAATATAAGTTCGTTACAGTTGATCGTCATATGATAAATGTTCTCATTTGTTATATAATTCTGTATTTTATTGCAATTCATGATCTCTCCGAGGATTGAGTACTGGTCGCACTCTACCCCATAAGGCATAAAATAAGTATCTACAATACTGAACACATCTTCCTTACGAATCTTTTTGGAGATGACTGTGTAAGTATCCATATCTTCCAGAGTGAGGTTTTCAATCGCTTCTTCATCGCCTTTTCGGGCAGCCTCAATCAAATGACTTCTCTGCCTGGAAACTTTTCTTACCTTTTTTTTCTCATTCTCATTTTTGATGATTGACATAATAATTGTGCCATGGCAGGAAAGTGCAGACAACGTCAAAGTAGTTCCTTTTGCCGGTAATTTTCTCTTCTCCTTGTATTTCAAATAAGAGATAATATTTTGAAAATAGAAGATCAGGGAAACCCCAACTCTCAAATCATCACAGATACCGGCATAGGACTCTTTTTCCGCATGACGCTCAATCGATATATCTTCTTCCGAGCTGATATAATTGCCACGGAGAAAGGGATAATAATAATTGTAGATATAATTATTATTTTCATCAAATTCTCCACGAACAGCAATACCAATCCCTTCGGCAAATTCTTTGCAGCATTCCATAAAAACAAAGTCCTCATGATCAGGCAGAGAGATATAATCTCTCTGCTTTGCACTGCGGATACATTCTGTGATCAAAATTTGCAACTGCTTTCTGTTTTTTATCTGGCTAAATCCGATAGCACGTAAATATTTATGCAAGGAATTCACCTCATTTCAACTTTCTTTTTTTATATATCGGTCATCTTGACAAATTACCTGATCTCTGTCTGTCCTCCCATGTAGGGCTGTAAAACAGCAGGGATTTTGACCGAACCATCTTCCTGAAGATTATTTTCCAAAAATGCAATTAACATTCTCGGAGGTGCGACTACCGTATTATTTAATGTATGAGCAAAATATTTTCCTTTTTCTCCATTGACACGAATTTTTAATCTTCTCGCCTGAGCATCTCCCAAATTGGAGCAACTTCCTACTTCAAAATACTTTTGCTGTCGGGGAGACCATGCTTCCACATCATAAGACTTCACTTTCAAATCAGCCAGATCGCCGGAACAGCATTCCAGTGTTCTCACAGGAATATCGAGAGAGCGGAACAGATCGACCGTATTCTGCCACAATTTTTCGAACCACATCGAAGATTCTTCTGGTTTACAGACAACAATCATCTCCTGTTTTTCAAACTGGTGGATGCGATAGACACCTCTCTCCTCCAGTCCATGAGCTCCCTTTTCTTTTCTGAAACAAGGAGAATAACTTGTAAGTGTCTGTGGGAGATTTTCTTCTGCGATAATCGTATCGATAAATTTTCCGATCATGGAATGCTCACTCGTACCAATTAAGTATAAATCTTCTCCTTCTATTTTATACATCATGGCATCCATTTCAGCAAAGCTCATGACACCGGTCACTACATTGCTGCGAATCATAAAAGGGGGAACACAATACGTAAATCCTCTGCCGATCATAAAATCTCTTGCATAAGCGATCACTGCGGAATGAAGTCTCGCAATATCTCCCATCAGATAATAAAAACCATTACCGGCTACTTTTCTTGCACTGTCAAGATCAATTCCACGCAGCCCCTCCATAATATCCGTATGGTAGGGAATCTCAAAATCAGGAATCACCGGTTCCCCATATTTTGTTACTTCCACATTTTCCGTATCATTTTTACCAATCGGAACACTGGGATCAATGATATTGGGAATTGTCATCATTATTTTTGTAATCTTGTCCTGTAACTCTTTTTCTTTTTCTTCCAATTCTGAAAGACGTTTTGCGCCGGCAGCAACTTCCGCTTTTTTGGCCTCTGCCTCCTCTTTTTTGCCCTGTGCCATCAGACCACCGATCTGTTTGGAAATCTTATTACGATTAGCACGCAAATCATCCGCATCTTTCTGAGTCCTTCTACTCTCTTCATCCAGGGCGATCACTTCATCAACTAACGCCAGCTTTTCATCCTGAAATTTCTTTTTTATGTTATCTTTTACAATCTGCGGATTTTCTCTTAAAAATTTAATGTCTATCATCTGATTTGACCCCTTTCGTCTCTTATCGTTTAATCGTTAATTACTTCTTCAATAAAAACAGAATTTTCCTTCAGCAGATCAACTGTATTATCTTTGCAGATGTCTCTGCCGTATCTGTCAATCACAATACGTAGCACCGGTCTCTCCGGAAATCCTTTGTTCTGCCTGATAACTATACCTATTTCACCTTTATTTGTCAATACATGACTGCCAACCGGATATGCTGCAACAACCTTTAAAAATTCATTTACTATTTTAGCATCAAATTTAACATTTCTAAAGCATTTTAAGTATTCAATAGCTTTATGGACTTTAGAATATTCAAAACCAATTCCACTAACCATCTCATCAAACACATCACAGACGATTGCGATTGCAATCGGTTCAGAAACTTTCTTTTTACGAAACGGATAGCCTGTCCCATCCATACGCTCATGATGATATAAAATAATATCCTTACTGACCATATGCAGCCAGTTCTCATTTTCAACTGAAGAATATCCATAAATAGAATGTTTTTTATATTCAGCCCTCTGATTCTCCGGCATATTGGACAAACTTATATTGTGATACTTGATAGACATAAATCTGAGCCCTATATCATGCAAAAGACAACCCACACCGATTGCATGAACGATTTCGTTATTATAATTCAGACGCAAACTTAATATCATAGAAAGTGTACAACAATTAAGCGAATGTTCGTATAAATCTTCACTCTTTTGTTTCATTTCTATTAACTCTTCAACAATTTTCCTCTCTTTCAATATGTTGTCCATAATACCATGTGCTGTCCCACTCAATTTTTGCAGGTTATTATTTTTTGAGTAGATATGTTTCTCCAGCACACTCTTTACCTGCGTCTTAAAGTAATCTGCGGCTTCCTTTCTCGCCTTTTCAATGTCTCTGTTCAGTATATCTTTTTCTTCATAAATATAAACATAGGAAATATTAAGCTGTTCAAAATTTTCTATATACTCTTTTTGTAATACTGTTCCCTCTGATAACAAAATCTGATAAGAAGATGTCATAATAGGATTGGCTAGTATTTCACCACCCCTAATATCATAGATACTGTATTTTTTCATACTTACTTTCCTATTCTTCTCCGATTGCGATCCTCAATGCTCTTTCTTCTTCTTCTCCAAGTGATATATCACATTTTCCACCATGGATTTCTTTTGTATAAGAATAGCACCCGTCGCTGCTGTGTACTGTATTGATAATAAAACCATCATCTCTTTTATTCAACAACGCCAGACTAAAGCTCATCTTCCCTCCCATTTGCTGAAATGCATCGTATTTTACAATTCCCGATTTTTGATATGTGTCTTCCATATTATGGGATAATTTGCGAATTTCTTTTTTATTTTTGTCTGCCGCTGCTTTTAGAGCATTGTTTATCTCAAAAATACTTGCTATTTTTTCCTCCAGACTCTTGGCATCTTTTCCTCCCATAAATTTTTCATATTTCTTTTTTAACTTAGATAACTTTACCATCTGTACAATGATCAATATAAACATCACCAAAATAATGCCGATCATCCCAATAAAAATATAAGCAATATCAAGAAAACCAAGACCCATACTTTCTAATAGTGCACTAGACATAATTCTCCTCCGTATACTTCTTTCTGTTTATCTTATGATCATACCAGCTAACCGATCGAAGTCCTCATGTGAAAAGAATTCGATTTCTATCTTTCCACTACCGTTATCTTTTGCAGAAATATTTACTTTTGTTCCCAGAGATTCCTTCATTTTTTCTGCAGTATCCTGGTAAATATATTCTAAACTTTTATTTTTATCATTGTTTTGTATCTTTTTACTATTTGGTTTATTAAGATTCTTGATAAACTTTTCTACGTCTCTGACACTCATCTTTTCATCAAAAATCTTCTGTGCTATCATATATTGTTGTTCCGGATCTTCAATCGAAAGAATCGCCCTTGCATGGCCGGTGGAAATCATATCGTCAATTACCATCTGTTGTACTTCGTCACACAGTTTTAACAGTCTCATTGAGTTGGTAACAGCTGTCCTGCTCTTGGAAACTCTTTCTGCTACTTCATCCTGTTTTAAATTGAATTCCGTCAACAGTCTCTTATATGCCTGTGCCTCTTCAATCGGATTTAAATTTTCTCTCTGAATATTTTCAATCAAAGAGATTTCTACAATCTCTCTTTCCTCTAAATTCTTAATAATAACAGGGACTTCTTTCAACCCTGCTATTTTTGCAGCTCTCCATCTTCTCTCTCCGGCAATGATCTCGTAATGATCTTTCCGATCCTGTACAAGAATAGGCTGCAATAATCCAAACTGCTTGATAGAATCTGCCAGCTCCTGTAAAGCATCTTCATCAAAATTTTTACGTGGTTGTTCTCTGTTTGGTTCCACCGATGTAATTTTAACAACTGTTTCAGAACCTTTTTCACCCTGTCCATTGCTATTTACGTCATCACTGTTTTTTTTGCCTTCCCCGATTGCGTTGGGAATCAAAGAATCCAGACCTTTACCTAATCCTCTTGCCATGTCAAATATCCTTTCTGTTTATTACTTCATCCGCCAACGACATATAACTGCTTGTTCCCGCAGATTTGGGATCATAGAGATTGATTGGCATACCATGGCTGGGTGCTTCTGCTAATCTGATGTTACGAGGAATAATTGTCTTATATACATTTTGTTGTAAATTTTTCTTTACATTCTTTACGACCTGATTAGACAAATTAGTTCTGGAATCAAACATCGTAAATACTACACCTTCCATATCCAGTTTAGGATTCAATCTTTCCTTTACTAAATTCACAGTATGTATTAGCTGACTCAATCCTTCCAGAGCATAATACTCACACTGAATTGGTACAAGCACACTGTCTGCTGTTGTCATTGCATTGACAGTCAACATACTTAATGAAGGTGGACAATCTATAATAATAAAATCATAAGAGTCCTTGATCCAATCCATCTCGTTTTTTAAGATAAACTCTTTCTTTTCTACACCAATTAATTCTATCTCTGCCGCTGCAAGATTTACATTAGAGGGCAATATAGATACATTCTCTATTACATTGCTGATAATACAATCTTGAATAGAACACTCTCCCAATATTAATTCATATATTGTATTTTCCAAATCGTTTTTATCAATACCATATCCACTTGTTGCATTTCCCTGCGGATCTGTATCGATCATTAATACTTTCTTCCCTTTTGCAGCAAGAGATGCCGATAAATTAATTGATGTCGTTGTCTTTCCCACGCCACCTTTTTGGTTAGCGATTGCTATTATTCTTCCCATTATTTCACCTTTCGTTCTTTTACTTTTATTTATATGTATTGTTATGATTATATCACTTTATTATCATAGAATCTATAACAATATCTTGATGAATGTTTCACGTGAAACATCTATATCTAGTAACAATGATTTCAATAATTGTATTATTTATATATTGTCCTCTTTTCTTTGTATATTGATTATCAACACAATGACAATAGCAGAAAATGAAAATCTAAAAAATGTTTCACGTGAAACATTTTAAATAACAATCAAATCATTCTTAATAGCAAAAACCGCAGCCTGTGTTCGATCTGACACATCTATTTTTCGAAATATACTGGATATATGATTCTTAACCGTTCTCTCACTAATCCCCATTTTTTCTGCAATTTCTTTATTAAAAACCCCATGTGCAAGTAAAATAAGCACTTCCAATTCTCTTTTAGTTAAAGAATCTATTTTCTCTTTGTGATCATTTTTGCGGATCAACTGTGAATTCAGCTCCGGTATCAATTCCGGCTGAATATACGACTCACCATTTAATACAGATCTAATTGCCTTTTTCAGTTCCTCAGAACTGGAATTTTTCAATAGATAACCATCAATACCAATATCTACTGCCTTAACAAGATAATTACTTTCATTGTGTACTGTCAAAATTAAAACTTTAACCGGTATCTTTCTACTTCTAATTTCCCGTAATGTTTCAATTCCATCCATCTGTGGCATATTAATATCCAACAACAAAACTTCAGGTAAAACAGAGTTTAATATATCAAGACATTTCACACCATTATCTGCTTCCGCTATTATTTCTATATCCCCATCAAATTCTAATAAACGTCTGATTCCTTCTCTTACCAATACATGATCGTCTGCAATCATAACTTTTATACTTGCCATTTCTTCATCCTTTCTTTTTTAATATAATGACATGAACTTTCGTCCCTATTCCAGGAAGTGATGTAATCCTCATTTTTCCTGATATAGATTCTACCCTGTCCTTTAATACGATCAGCCCGAAATTTCTATTACTTATTTTATATTGCTCCAGATCAAAACCGACACCATCATCCTCTACATAAATTTCTATGTATTCCGGATTATTCTTTAATAATACTTTTAAATTTCTTCCTTGAGAATGTTTACAGGCATTGTTTACTGACTCCTGGATAATTCGAAAAATAGTAAGACTATCAGACTTATTCAGATCTATCTCATCAATTTCCGATAAAATAACCATATCCGATATTTCTTTAATTCTGGCAAGATGTCTTTCGATTGCTTCCCGCAAACCAAGATCATCAAAGATCATCGGTCGAAGGTCATAGATAATATCCCTGATCTCCTGGATCGTATCATTTATATTTTTTGTGATTGAAGCAATTTCCAGTTTTGCCTGCACAATATCTTTATCCATATAAAGAGACGCCAACTCAAGATTGTGCACAACATGTGTCAAATTTTGAAGCGGTACATCATGAATTTCTCTCGCTATCCTTTTTCTGTCCAGCTCTTGAATATCAAAAGCCAATTTTTTCTCTCTGTCTGTCATAATATCTCCCTTTAAATATTATTAATTTTATAAAAAATTTCTTTCTTGTAACCTCTCCGCTTTTCTTATATAATAAAATAAAAAAAGAGGTTTGCCATGAATAAAAATAGTAATAAAATCGCCATAATTGCCAGTACTATCACTACGGCAATCCATATTATAAACAAAATACAATATTCTGCATCCACTGCCAGAGAAATATTAAGCAGCACATACAATCAATACTATGAATGGCGATTTGGGAAAATTCGTTATACCAAAAGAGGAAACGGTACACCACTTCTTTTGATCCATGACCTTACGGTTGGAAGCTCTGGTTATGAATTTCATAAAATAATCGACCAACTTTCTAAACAATATGAAGTCTACTGTATCGATATGCTTGGCTATGGACTCTCTGATAAACCAAATATCACTTACACCAGTTTTCTATATGTGCAATTAATTACGGATTTTATAAAGACTGTCATTGGAAGAAAAACAAATGTCATAGCAACAGGAGACTCCTCTTCACTTGTAGTCATGACATGCCACAACAACCCGGAAGTATTTAATAAACTGTTCTTCATTAATCCTCAAAGCCTGTATCAGTTTCACTTAATACCTTCCAAAAAAACAAAGGCACTTAAAATAATCATAGACACCCCAATACTGGGAACTTTCATTTACAATATAATTACTTCCAAATATTCTTACAAAAAATTATTCCGTAAATACTATTATGCCAATGCTGACCGAATTGAAAAAGAAGAAATTATGGCCTATATAGAATCCAGTCATATCAATGATTATAATTCAAAATATTCATTTTCCAGTTATATTGGAAGATATATGAATCTCAATATTTTACACTCATTAAAAGAAATCAATCACAGTATATTTATTATTGCGGGCAAAGAAAAAAAGGAGAGCGAATCAATAGTAAAAAGTTATTTATCCTATAATAATTCCATTGAAACCATTTATATCTCTGACACAAAACAGTATCCCCATTTGGAAGCACCACAAAAAGTAATAAATCAACTTGATATATTTTTAAATTAATGAATCGGTTCTTTTGAAGGAAGCCCCGACTTACGTGGAAACTTAAGCGGAGTTTCCTTTACTTTTTTTATAAGAAGAATCGTTCGTTTCATATCTGTACGAGGAAGCGTAAAATCTACTCTGTCCATCAATTCACCTCCTAATACATGGATCGCCCGCTCTGCCATTGATAACTCCTCCGAAATTTTCTCGGATTTATAAGACAGAAAGAAACCATCTTTTTTAACAAAAGGAATACAGTATTCTGAGAGTGTAGATAAATTTGCTACTGCCCTTGAAACAGACAAATCATACTTTGCCCGTAATTTATCCGGCTTTGCAAACTCTTCCGCTCTTCCGTGTATCGTCTCAATCCCGGAAAGTTCCAATTCTCCGATCACTTCATCAAGAAAACGAATTCTCTTCTGTAAAGAATCCAACAGTGTAATTTTCAAATGAGGAAATACAATCTTCAAAGGAATTCCTGGAAAACCCGCTCCTGTACCAATATCAATGACCGAATTTATTTTTAAAAGATCAATACATTTGACAACGGAAAGACTGTCAATAAAATGTTTCTTAATGACTTCCGGATATTCCGTAATCCCTGTTAAATTCATAAACGAATTCCATTCAACAAGAAGATTATAATACTTTAAAAACTGACATATTTGTCGTTTATCTAAGGTAAGCGACAATTCCTGCAAATCTTCGACAAAATAACTCGTCTCATACTTCTCCAATAAAATTGTATCCTCTGTCACCATCTGCTATTTCTAAACTCCTCTGTATTTATTATAATGCTCCAAATATATCAATAACACGGATATATCTGCAGGAGATACTCCAGATATTCTCGAAGCCTGTCCAACGGAAGATGGACGGTAAGCAATCAACTTCTGTCTCGCCTCAATCCGGAGACTGGGAACATCATCGTAATCCAAAACCTCGGGAATCCTCTTCTTCTCCATTTTTTTGAACTGCTCTACCTGACGAAGCTGCCTGGAAATATATCCTTCATATTTGATTTCAATCTCCACCTGCTCAATTACGCTCTTCGGCAAAGGTTTCCGTTTATGATCAATCTCCTGTAACAAATCATAAGATAATTCCGGCCTGCACATCAATTCCGACAAACAGGTACCAGTCCTGAGCTCAGCGCTTCCATGATCTCGTAGAAATTTCTGTATGTCAGAAGACGCACCGACAGAAGTAGTTTTCAATCTCTCGATCTCATTTGAAATCATAGATTCTTTCAAACATATGTTCTGATACTGTTCTTCCGTAATCAAACCTACTTCATATCCCTTTTTTCTCAGCCGCAAATCGGCATTATCCTGACGGAGCAAAAGACGATATTCGGCTCTTGAAGTCATCATCCGATATGGCTCTGGTGTCTCCTTCGTAACAAGATCATCAATCAATACACCAATATATGCTTCCGATCTGTCTAAAATCAAAGGTTCTCTACCCTTGATCCCCATCACAGCATTAATTCCCGCAATCAATCCCTGAGCGGCTGCTTCCTCATATCCGCTGCTTCCATTCAACTGTCCAGCTCCAAAAAGTCCCTTTATCTTCTTAAATTCCAACGAAGACTTTAACTGCACTGCATTGATACAATCATATTCGATCGCATAAGCATTTCTGACAATCCGACAATGCTCCAGACCAGGCACAGTCTGATACATGGCAAGCTGCACATCTTCCGGAAGAGAGGAAGACATTCCTCCTACGTACATTTCATTCGTATGTATCCCTTCCGGTTCTATAAACACCTGATGTCTTTCTTTATCGGAAAATTTAACAACTTTATCTTCTATAGAAGGACAATATCTCGGTCCTACCCCCTCAATAATTCCGGCATAAATCGGTGAACGATCCAGATTCGCCCGAATAATCTCATGTGTCTTTGCATTCGTATAAGTAAGATAACAGGAAACCTGATCAATCTGAACATCTTCTTCCTTTGTAGAAAAAGAAAAAGGGACGACTCTTTCATCTCCAAACTGTTCTTCCATTTTAGTAAAGTCAAGAGATCTTCTATCCATTCTCGCCGGTGTTCCTGTCTTAAAACGTCGCATCTCAATCCCAAGTTTTTCCATGGAATCTGTCAGAAAATTGGCCGGCTGCAGACCATTCGGTCCGGTATAAGTGATTGATTCCCCACAGAGACATCTGGCATTCAGATAAGTACCCGTACAGAGAATGACAGCCTTACTTTCATAAACAATACCGGTACTTGTTTTCACACCTGTCACTCTCTTTACGACAATACCGGCAGGATCATCGCAATCCTCCGATAAAATTTCACATACTTCAGCCTGCTTTACAATCAGATGTTCCTGGTTTTCGATTACTCTGCGCATCTCCCGGGTATAATCTGCCTTATCTGCCTGCGCACGAAGAGAATGAACCGCGGGTCCTTTTGAAATATTGAGCATCTTTGACTGAATAAACGTCTTGTCAATATTCTTTCCCATCTCTCCGCCGAGCGCATCCAATTCTCTCACGAGATGCCCTTTCGATGAACCTCCCACATTGGGATTACAGGGCATAAGTGCAATACTATCTACGCTGACCGTAAAAATAACCGTATCCATACCAAGCCGCGCACAGGCAAGCGCCGCTTCACAACCTGCATGGCCTGCGCCAACTACACACACATCTGTTTTTATTCTCACTTCAGGCATCTACCGTAAACTCCTTTATTTCCCCATACAAAATTTTGAAAAAATCTCATTTACAAGATCTTCTTCCACTTCTTCTCCAATCACTCGTCCAAGAGAAGCATAGGCATTCATCAGATCAATCGAATAAAAATCTTCCGGCATATGAAGAGAGATACTTCTCTCCACCATCAGGAGACTTTCGTAGGCTTCCCTGATCGCCTCTTTATGTCTCGTATTTGTAATATAAATCTCATTCTCAAATGAAATCTTTCCCCTGAAAAACAGCTTCCATATCATCTCTTCCAATTCATCAATCCCTGTGTTTTCAACCGCAGATATTTTTATAATCGGAAAATCTTCTCCTAACTTCTCTCTTATTATATCTTCTGTCACAACGGCAGGAAGATCTGTTTTGTTCAAAAGTATAATCGTATTTTTATCTTTTACAAACGAAAAAATAGAGACATCATTTTCATCAAATGGAACCGAAGAATCAATAATATATAAAATTAAATCAGCATTTAATGCAAATTGAATTGCCCGTTCCACACCAATCTTCTCTACAAGATCATTCGTAGAACGAATCCCTGCCGTATCCATAATACGCAGTCCAATTCCTTTTATTTTTATTGATTCCTCCAGTGTATCTCTCGTCGTACCCGCAATATGCGTGACAATCGCCTTCTCCTCCCCTGCAAGCAGATTCAACAGAGAAGATTTTCCGACATTTGGTTTTCCAAGTATTACTGTTTTAATGCCTTCTTTTATTATTCTACCATTATCCGCACAATCCAGCAAATTTTTTAATTTTAAAATTAATTTTTGCAATATTACTGACAATCGTTCTTCATATCCATCCAAACTGATATGTTCCGGATCATCAAGTGCAGATTCAATCAATGCAATCTCAAAAATAATTGTTTCCCTTAATTGTCTGATAACTGCAGAGACAGATCCCCGAAGCTGACTGATAGAAGACTTCAATGCAAAATCATTCGAAGAATGAATCACATCCATGACTGCCTCCGCCTTTGAGAGATCAATTCTTCCATTCAGAAAAGCACGCTTCGTAAACTCTCCTGGTTCGGCAAGTCTTGCCCCATGTTTTAATACAAGCTCCAAAATACGCTCCGTAATAAAAACACCGCCATGACAGTTGATCTCAACCGTATCTTCCATCGTATAACTTCGGGGCGCCCTCATCAGAGAAACCATCACCTCATCGACAATCTCATCGCCGTCATAAATAAAACCATAATGAATCGTATGACTATCCGCTTCCTTCAGAATAGATTTTTTACTCTTTGTCCGAAATATATGATCTGCAACCGAAACCGCTTCCTCTCCACTGATTCTGATAATACTGATACCTGACTGCGACATGGCAGTTGCAACTGCAGTGATCGTCTCTGTCCTCATAATTCCTCCAAACTTCATCCTGGCCCAGACATAAAAACAAAAAGGTGTATATCAAAAAAGATATACACCTTCCCAATTACTTTTTCAATGTAACTACTACCCTGCGGAAAGGCTCATCCCCTTCACTATGTGTCGTTACATACCTGTCATTCTGGAGCGCAGAATGAATGATCCTTCTCTCGTATGGATTCATTGGCTCCAAAGATACAGGACGTTTTGTTCTCTTTACTTTAAATGCAATATTTTTAGCAAGATTTTCCAGCGTATCTTTTCTTCTCTTCCTGTAATTCTCCGTATCCACCTTCACACGAATATAGTTTTCCACATCTTTATTCACAACAAGAGAAGTCAAATACTGAAGCGAATCCAATGTCTGTCCTCTTTTTCCGATCAGAACTCCCATTTCATCGCCGCTCAGATCAATATCCATCAAATTGTCAAGTTCATCATATTTAATTGTAATGACAACTGTGAGATTCATAGCTTCAAACACGTCATTCAAGAATGTCTTTGCAACATCCTGCACGGAAGATTTCACTTTTGCCTTAATCACAGCCGGTTTTGCGCCGATTCCCAAAAATCCGGCAGAACCTTCTTCGATCACTTCATATTCCAGCTTATTACTTGTAACAGATAATTTCTGACATGCTTCCGTAATTGCATCATCCACTGTTTTAGCGCTTATTTCTATAAAATCCATGATGGCTTCCTCCTACTTATTATTTTTCTCGTTATACTCTTTTACCATATTTGCCTTTGCTGCAATACTTCCTGGTTTCAAACTTCCGGAATAATATTCATTGGCTTTTCTGAGCATTTCTTCTTTCTCTGCTTCGGTATACTTCGACTTCGAACTGTTCATCTTTCTCGTACTCATACCGGCATAATCATTTAACTGCTGCCCGGAAACGCCCATCTTTTCCATCTTTTTCTCACGTTTTTCCACATTTTTTCTGATCACTTCATCCATATCGATCTTATCAATATGCTTATTGATCAATACCTGCTGAATACTTCTGACGATCGCGCCGGCAATCCAGTAGATACCCATACCGGCCGGAAGTGTAAAGCAGAAAACTGCTGACATAACAGGCATCATCATATTCATTGTCTTCATCGAAGCAGCCACACTGTCCTGACCATTATTGCTTCCCGTCTGCGGCTGGGGCATCAGCTTAAAATTAACCCACTGCGTAAGCGCAGCCAGAAGAGGAACCATAAGCGCCGCAATAATCATCAGATAAGCACCGGACTTAAAAGCATTCATCACGATAAAAGAAGGAGAATCCGAAATATTCATTCCCAAAAAATTATTGTACTCGCTTAATTTTTCAACCGTACTCGACACATCTGCTGACAGACTTGGGAACTTATCCACAATACTCTGCCATTCGGCTGTGGAAGCCTTATTCAGACAATCAATATAAGTATTCTGTACATAAGAAGTCGTACCATTCAAAAAAGCCTCATTGGTAAACTGCTTTGCATACATATTGGCATTTTTAAAACCCTGGATCAGTTCCATACTGCCATCCTGTGCAATCAGCTTGTCCACAAGAGGAAAAAAGGCTGCCTTGATCTGCTGTACATAAGCCGGCATCGAATAGATAACACGATAAAGAGCAAAAAGAATCGGCATCTGAATCAAAAGCTGAAGGCAACTCCCTGTAGGAGAAACGCCGTATTTATCATAGATAGCTTTCGTCTCCTCATTCATCGCCATCATTGACTCATTATCTTTTTTGTTCTTATATTTCTTTTGAATAGCCTGGAGTTCAGGATTCATCTTTGCGGAAAGTTTCGAAAACTTCTGCTGCTTGATCGTAAGTGGTGTCATACACGCATAAATCACGATCGTAAATAAAATAATAGCCAAACCAACATTGGGAATACTCATTTTATCCAGTAAAATAAAAATACCATCCATTAAATATCCCAAAAGAATGGCAACTGGCCTTAAAATGCCCGACTGCTGGGTCAATAAAATACCACCTGACAATTTTTTGTCCTCCTTAAACATCTCCTTATCATCTTAAGGAACAGGATCATATCCTCCTTTTGAAAAGGGATTACATCTGAGTATTCTCCAGACAGCAAGCCAACCGCCCTTAATCACACCATATTTTTCAATCGCTTCCAGACCGTACTGAGAACAGGAAGGAGTATAAGGACATCTCGTTCTTTTCATCGGAGAAATGTACTTTTGATAAAATTTTATTATAAAAATAAATATTTTTTTCATAATAAATTCCAAACGCCTCATAAGTTCCCTTTGAATATTAATCATGTAAAATCTTATGAAGCCTGCCTAAATGCAGCAGAGCACTTTCTATTTTCTGATAAGATACTTCCGCTGCACTGACTCTTGCAATGACTACCATATCTAAACCACTATTAAATATGCTTTCGTGTAGTCTGTAACTTTCACGGATCAATCTTGTAATACGATGTCTTACAACACTGTTTCCTACCTTTTTGCTCACTGATATTCCCAATCTGTTTCTGCTTTGATCATTCTCCATAATATACATTACCAAATATTTATTGGCAAAACATCTGCCATTTTTATATACAGACTGAAAATCCTTATTCTTCTTTAAAGATTCCGAAAATACCATAAACAAAAGCCTTTTTCCAGGAAAAGAGAAAAAAAGGCCACATAATTGCGGCCTATGCTGATAATCTCTTTCTTCCCTTTGCTCTTCTTGCAGCGATTACTTTTCTTCCGCCCGGACTGCTCATTCTGGAACGAAAACCATGAACTTTTGCTCTCTGTCTCTTCTTAGGCTGAAATGTCATTTTCATATTGATACACCTCCTTTAATCTTATGGAAAATATCGTTACAATTATATAAGAAGAAAGGTTTTAAGTCAAGACAATCTTTTCAATTCTGTGTTTATTATCCACAGAATGTGTATAAAGTGTGGATAACATGTGTAAAAATATAGATTTGAAATTTTTATTTATATAAGGTAATATATAGTAGAGATATTTTATGATCAGGAGAATCAGAAGATGGAAGAACTGAAAAACAAATGGGAGACCATTAAAGAAACTGTAAAAAAAGAATATGACCTGTCAGACATTTCTTATAATACATGGGTCGCCCCTCTTCAATTTTACAAAATCGAAGATGACACTGTGATTATTTCCATACCTTCTGATCAGTCTTATGCCCTGAAATATATTTCCAGCAAATATAAAAGTTACTTTCAGGTAACGATTACCGAGCTGATGGAACACGAATATAAAGTTACATTTATATTGGAAAAAGATCAGGAAAAAGAAATCAAGGAGTCCAAGATCACAGACCCCAGTTATCTGGCCAATTATGAAAGTGCAAACCTGAATCCCAAATATAAATTTTCCACTTTTGTCGTCGGCAGCAACAACAAATTCGCACATTCCGCATCACTGGCAGTGGCAGAATCCCCAGGCGTCACCTATAACCCTCTCTATCTGTACGGCGGAGCGGGTCTTGGGAAGACCCATCTGATGCATTCCATCGGACACTTTATATTAGAACAAAACCCTAATATGAAAGTACTCTATGTGACAAGTGAACAGTTTACCAACGAAGTAATTGAATCAATCCGCAGCGGTAATGCCGCCGCCATGACAAATCTTCGGGAGAAATACAGAACGGTCGATGTCCTTTTGATCGACGACATCCAATTTATCATTGGTAAAGAAAGTACGCAGGAAGAATTTTTCCACACATTTAATGTACTGCATTCTGCCAGAAAACAGATCATACTGTCCTCAGATAAACCACCGAAAGATATGGAAACGCTGGAAGAAAGATTCCGTTCCCGTTTCGAGTGGGGACTAATTGCAGATATTCAAATACCGGATTATGAGACAAGAATGGCAATCCTTCGCAAAAATGCGGAAAACTTCGACAAAGACATCAGTGATGACATATTGGATTACATTGCCACCAACATCAAATCCAATATCCGGGAACTGGAAGGCGCATTCAACAAGATCATAGCCTTTATCAGGTTAAATAAAGTAGAAGAAATGACGATGGCAATGGCTGAGGATGCCCTGAAAGACATTATTTATCCTGATAAACCAAAAACGATAACGCCAAACCTGATACTGGAAACTGTGGCGGAACATTATCATATCAATCCTGACGATATTACTTCCAAAAAAAGAAATGGCGAACTGATTCAACCAAGACATGTCGTCATGTATCTCTGCCGGAATCTAGTTGATATTCCTTTTGCCAACATTGCAAAACTTTTGAACAAAAAAGACCATACGACTGTGATTCATGGTGTGAATAAAATCACAGAAGAGATGAAAAAAGATGAAGAACTAAAAAACAAAGTCGATATTATCATCAAAAAATTGAACCCCTGACAAAAGTTATTAACACTTGTCCGCTTTTATTCACTGGCTGTTCCAAGTTTTTCACTTGTAAAATATTTTCAATTTCCCTTGAAAATAGTATAATATGGGGGATATAAACAAATTCACAGCCTCTATTAATACGATTACTGAATTCATATTATATATATTGTTAATTTCACGTTGACGTGTTATTCAAATTGAAGAAAGGAAGTTATCCACTGATGAAGTTAAAATGTTCGAAAGCCAACTTATTAAACGGTGTACAGATCGTATCAAAGGCAGTACCCAGTAAGACGACAATGTCTATTTTGGAATGTATTCTCATAGATGCCAGAAGAAGCAGTATTACATTGACTGCAAATAATATGGAACTCGGCATAGAGACAAAGATAAAAGGCGATATTCTGGAAAAAGGAATGATTGCACTGGATGCTAAGATTTTTCTGGAGATTGTCCGAAAACTTCCTGATAATGACATAATAATCGAGACGGATGATTCCTTTAAGACAACAATCATCTGTGAAAAAGCAAAATTTAATATCATCGGAAAGTCAGGTGACGATTTTTCTTATCTTCCTGTAATCGAAAGAAACGATTCCATTATCGTTTCTCAGTTTACATTAAAAGAAGTAGTCAGACAGACCATCTTTTCCATCGCTGACAATGATAATAACAAACTGATGACAGGGGAATTGTTTGAGATCAGGGAAGATAATCTGAAAGTTGTCTCGCTTGACGGTCATAGAATTTCTATCAGAAATATTAAGTTAAAGAATTTTTATCCGAACAGAAAAGTTGTCGTCCCAGGCAAAACGCTGAGTGAAATCAGTAAAATCCTCAGTGGAGACACTGATAAAGACGTCTCTATCTTCTTTACGAATAAACATATCGTATTTGAGTTTGATAATACGGTCGTTGTCTCCCGTCTGATCGAAGGAGAATATTTCAAGATCGATCAGATGCTTTCCAAAGACTATGAGACAAAGATTAAGATTAATAAAAAAGAATTTTTAAATTGTATAGACAGAGCGACACTACTCGTAAAAGAGGGTGATAAAAAACCGGTTATCATCACGATCACTGACAATGGCATGGAATTAAAGATCAATTCTACTGTCGGAAGCATGAATGAGGAAATCGACATCAAAAAAAGCGGCAAAGATATTATGATCGGTTTTAATCCAAAATTCCTGATTGACGCTCTGAAAGTGATTGACGACGAAGAGATCGACGTCTATATGGTAAATCCCAAGGCGCCTTGTTTTATCAGGGATTCCGGAGAAAACTATATTTATTTGATTTTGCCGGTCAATTTTACCACTGTCTCATAAATTGAAGATCGTATGATTAGAATGGATAAAAATGGAAATTATTAAATTAAAAGATGAATTTATCAAATTAGGACAGGCATTGAAGGCAGCAGGCGCTGTCGGAAGTGGCGTGGACGCAAAATTCGTCATACAGGACGGGCTTGTCAAGGTGAATGGCATTGTGGAAACACAGAGAGGAAAAAAACTCCACAGTGGAGATGTTGTGGAATACAGAGGAAATCAGATCAAAATCGAGGCATAGACGATATGGTAATCAAGTCACTGGAACTTTCCAATTTCAGAAATTATGATTTCCTCGATCTGACATTTGACAAAGGTACCAATATCTTATACGGAGACAATGCTCAGGGAAAAACAAATATTTTAGAATCAGTTTTTGTATCCGCCACTACGAAATCTCATAAGGGCAGTAAGGACAGAGAGATGATTCAATTTGACAGAGAAGAAGCACATATCCGCACTTATCTGGAGAAAAACTGTCTGGAAGCTAAGGTTGATATGCACCTGCGCAGCAACAGGTCAAAAGGAATCGCTATCAATGGACAGAGAATCAAAAAGGCAGCGGAGCTGCTTGGATTATTGAATGTCGTATTTTTTTCTCCCGAAGACCTGAGTATCATTAAAAATGGTCCTTCTGAGCGACGCAGATTTGTAGACATGGAGCTTTGTCAGCTGGACAGTTTTTATTTATATCATCTCAATCATTACAATAAAATTGTCAATCAGAGGAACAGGCTGTTAAAAGATATTTCAATCCGGCCGGAACTGAAAGATACACTCAGCATATGGGATGAGCAGTTGGTTTCCTATGGTATTAAAATCATAGAGAGAAGAAATATGTTTGCAGACCAACTGAATGAGATCGTATATGGCATACATAAAAAGCTGTCCGGAGAGAAAGAACAACTGAAGGTCGTTTATGAACCTGATGTGACGAAAGAAGAATTTGAACAAAAATGTAAGAAAAATCAAGAAAGAGACATAAAATTAAAACAGACTACGACAGGACCCCACAGAGATGATTTTTCTTTTATCATTGACAATGTAGATATTCGTAAATTTGGTTCTCAAGGTCAGCAGAGGACTGCTGCACTTTCTCTGAAATTATCTGAAATCGAACTTGTAAAAAGGATTTCAAAAGATACACCTCTATTATTGTTGGATGATGTTTTGTCAGAGCTGGACAACAATCGGCAGAATTATCTGCTGAATAGCATAGGAAACATTCAGACAATCATCACTTGCACAGGTCTGGATGATTTTATCAATCATCGTTTCGAAATCAATAAAATATTTAAAGTGACAAATGGAACGGTGGTGAGTGAAAACTGACGGGTAACGCCAGATTATAGCGGGAGGAATTTATGAGTACGGAATATGGAGCAGACCAGATTCAAATATTGGAAGGTCTTGAGGCAGTTAGAAAAAGACCTGGGATGTATATAGGAAGTACCTCTGTCAGAGGTCTTCATCATCTTGTGTATGAAATTGTGGATAATTCCGTAGATGAAGCGCTTGCTGGTTATTGTGATACAATCAAAGTGACGATAAACAGGGATAATTCTGTCAAGGTTGAGGACAATGGCAGAGGAATTCCAGTAGGTATCAACCATAAAGCTGGTATTCCTGCAGTGGAAGTTGTATTTACGATACTTCACGCGGGAGGAAAATTTGGCGGTGGGGGATATAAAGTTTCCGGAGGGCTTCATGGTGTTGGAGCCTCGGTTGTCAATGCACTGTCCGACTGGCTGGAAGTTACGATCTGTCAGGAAGGGATTGTATATGAGCAGAGATATGAAAGAGGAAAGGTATGTTATCCTCTGCGTGAGGCAGGAACCTGCGAGCCTGATCATACAGGTACAACTGTCGTATTCAAACCGGATGCCTCTATTTTTCAGGAGACAGTAGAGTTTGAGTTTGACACTTTGAAACAGCGTCTGCGGGAAATGGCCTTTCTGACAAAAAATTTAAGGATCATTCTCTGTGATGAGCGTGTGATCGATGAAAATACCGGAGAGGTAAAACCTCTGAAAAAAGAATTTTATTATGAGGGCGGGATCAAGGAATTTGTTACATACCTGAACAAAAGCAAGACCGCTCTTTATGAAGATGTGTTGTATTTTGAAGGTGAAAAAGATGGTATCTATGTGGAAGTGGCAATGCAGCATAATGATTCCTACATGGAGAGTTCTTATAGTTTTGTCAATAATATCAATACACCGGAGGGTGGGACGCATCTGGCCGGATTTCGCAATGCTATCACCAAAACGTTCAACGATTATGCGAGAAATAATAAGCTGCTCAAAGACAACGAACCAAATCTGGCCGGTGAAGACATCCGCGAGGGCATGACAGCTATTGTCAGTGTCAAGATTGAAGATCCACAATTTGAAGGACAGACGAAACAAAAACTCGGTAATTCGGAAGCGAGAGGAGCTGTTGATAATGTTGTCAGCGAGCAGCTCACATATTTTCTGGAACAGAATCCTTTTGTCGCCAAATTGGTCTGTGAAAAATCAATTCTCGCACAGCGTGCGAGAGATGCAGCGAGAAAAGCGAGAGATTTGACAAGAAGAAAAACAGCTTTGGAAGGAATGGCTCTTCCCGGTAAACTGGCGGACTGCTCTGACAAAGATCCGAAAAACTGTGAAATCTATATCGTTGAGGGAGATTCTGCAGGGGGCAGCGCGAAGACGGCCAGAAGTCGGGCAACGCAGGCGATTTTGCCACTTCGCGGCAAAATATTGAATGTAGAAAAAGCAAGGCTTGACAAAATCTATTCTAACGCGGAGATCAAAGCGATGATCACGGCCTTTGGTACAGGCATACACGATGATTTTGACATCGCCAAATTGCGTTATCATAAGATTATTATTATGACAGATGCCGATGTGGACGGCGCACATATTGCCACATTAATGCTCACATTCCTTTATCGCTTCATGCCGGAGCTGATTAAGGGCGGATTTGTATACCTGGCGCAACCGCCGCTCTATAAATTGGAAAAAAACAAGAAAGTCTGGTATGCCTACAGTGACGAAGAACTTGGTAATATTTTAAACGAAGTGGGCCGTGATCAGAACAACCGGATTCAGCGTTATAAAGGATTGGGAGAAATGGATGCGGAACAGTTGTGGGAGACGACGATGGACCCGCAGCGACGTGTTCTGCTTCGTGTGACAATGGATGAAGAGGCAGAATCGGAGATTGATTTGACATTTACGACTTTAATGGGTGATAAAGTAGAACCCCGGCGGGAATTTATCGAAGAGAATGCCAGATTTGTAAAGAATTTGGACATTTGATCAGGAGGATGATAATTTGGAAGATAATATTTTTGACAAAGTCCATGATGTTGACTTGAAAAAAACGATGGAAACCTCCTACATCGACTATGCGATGAGCGTTATTGCCTCGAGAGCCCTTCCTGATGTCAGAGATGGATTGAAACCGGTGCAGCGACGTGTTCTGTATTCGATGATAGAGCTGAATAACGGTCCTGACAAGCCTCACAGAAAGAGTGCCCGTATCGTCGGTGATACGATGGGTAAATATCATCCCCATGGCGACAGTTCCATCTATGGAGCGCTTGTCAATATGGCTCAGCCTTGGTCAATGCGTCATGTCCTGATTGATGGTCATGGAAATTTTGGCTCCGTGGATGGAGATGGTGCAGCCGCCATGCGTTATACGGAAGCAAGACTTTCTAAAATTTCCATGGAATTACTTGCCGATATAGGAAAAAATACGGTCGACTTCGTTCCTAACTTTGACGAGACGGAAAAAGAACCGTCCGTACTGCCGAGTCGTTTTCCAAATCTTCTTGTAAACGGTACGACGGGAATTGCAGTCGGTATGGCTACCAATATTCCTCCTCATAATCTGAGAGAAGTAGTGGGTGCTGTGACGAAAATCATAGACAACCGTATTGAAGAGGACAGAGAGACAGAGATTGAGGAAATCCTTGAAATTATCAAAGCGCCTGATTTTCCTACAGGCGGCGTCATTCTCGGTACGAGGGGAAGCGAGGAGGCTTATCGTACCGGCAGAGGAAAAGTAAAAGTAAGAGCGGTAACGGACATTGAGACTTTGCCAAATGGAAAAAAACAGATCATTGTCACAGAACTTCCTTATCTGGTCAATAAGGCACGTTTAATAGAGAAAATTGCCGAATTACATAAAGAAAAAAGAATCGACGGCATCACTGATCTGCGGGATGAGTCCGACAGAGAAGGAATGCGCATCGTGATCGAACTGCGAAAAGACGCCAATGCCAATGTGATATTGAATCAGTTGTACAAACATACACAACTGCAGGATACATTTGGCATTATTATGCTGGCGCTTGTCAACAATGAGCCAAAAGTAATGAATCTTCTCGATATGTTGAAGTATTATCTGCTTCATCAGGAAGAAGTTGTCACAAGGCGGACAAAGTATGATCTGAATAAAGCCGAAGAGAGAGATCATATTTTACAGGGTTTACTGATTGCGCTTGATCATATTGATGAAGTAATCCGGATTATCCGCAGAAGTCAGACGACACAGATCGCCAAAGTAAGTCTGATGGAGCGGTTTGGACTGTCTGATGTGCAGGCACAGGCGATTGTGGATATGCGTCTTCGTGCTCTCACAGGTCTGGAGCGGGAACGACTGGAAAATGAACATCAGGAATTGCTTTTGAAAATTGCGGAATTGAAGGCAATTCTTGCGGATGAAAAACTTCTCCTTGGTGTTATTAAAACCGAGATGGTGGCGATCGCTGAAAAATATGGAGATGACAGAAAGAGTGTCATCGGATTTGACGCCTATGATATTTCCATGGAAGACCTGATTCCAAAAGAGAATACCGTCATTGCCATGACAAGTCTTGGCTATATCAAGCGGATGACGGTCGATAACTTCAAGAGTCAGAACAGAGGCGGTAAAGGAATCAAAGGGATGCAGACGATCGAAGAAGACTATATTGAAGATCTTCTGATGACGACGACACACCATTATGTGATGTTTTTTACCAATTATGGAAGAGTATACAGGCTGAAAGTTTATGAAATTCCGGAGGCAAGCCGCACAGCGAGAGGAACGGCGATTGTAAATCTGCTGCAGATGACTCCGGGAGAAAAGATCACTGCCATTATGTCAGTGAAAAAGTATGAAGAAATGCAAAATTTCTTTATGGTGACAAAAAACGGCGTCGTAAAGAAAACATCAATCACAGAGTACAGCAATGTCAGGAAAAATGGATTGATGGCAATCAGTCTTCGGGAAGACGACGAGCTGATCGAAGTAAAGATTACAAACGCTGATACGGAAATTTTCCTTGTGACGAAACAAGGAATGTGTATCCGCTTTAAGGAAACCGATGTGAGGGCAACCGGAAGGGCATCTATGGGTGTAATCGGTATGAATCTGTCTGACGGAGATGAAATCATTGGTATGCAGCTCGATCATCAGGGTGATTCTCTGCTCATCGTATCTGAGAATGGTATGGGAAAACGTACGTATCTCGACGAGTTTACCGTACAAAAACGAGGCGGCAAAGGGATAAAATGTTACAAGATCACAGAAAAGACAGGATATGTTGTTGGTGTGAAAGCTGTGGATGACAGTCATGAAATCATGATGATTACAACAGCGGGCATTATCATACAGTTGCGTATGGATGACATTTCCACACTCGGCAGGATTACTTCCGGCGTGAAAATGATCAATCTTGACGAAAAGGTAAAGGTTGCCAAGATTGCAAAGGTGAGAGAAAAGGGAGAAGAAAATGACAATATTTGAGGAACTAAAGGCGAGAGGACTTCTTGCACAGCTGACAGATGAAGAAGAGATCAAAGAACTGATCAATCATGGAAAAGCAACGTTTTATATTGGTTTCGATCCGACTGCAGACAGTCTTCATGTCGGGCATTTTATGGCCCTCTGTCTGATGAAACGGTTGCAGATGGCAGGAAATAAGCCGATTGCGCTGATTGGAGGGGGCACCGGTATGATCGGTGATCCTTCCGGCAGAAGCGATATGCGCACAATGATGACAAAAGAGCAGATTCAGCATAACTGTGACTGCTTTAAAAAACAGATGAGTCGGTTTATTGATTTTTCGGAAGGAAAAGCGCTGATGGTAAACAATGCTGACTGGCTGATGGATCTGAATTATGTTGAGCTTCTCCGGGAAGTGGGTGCTCATTTTTCTGTCAATCGTATGTTAACGGCAGAGTGTTATAAACAGAGAATGGAAAAAGGTCTTTCTTTCCTGGAATTTAATTATATGATTATGCAAAGTTATGATTTTTATGAGTTGTATCAAAAATATGGCTGTAATATGCAGTTTGGCGGAGATGATCAGTGGAGTAACATGCTCGGCGGCACGGAACTGATCCGGCGCAAACTGGGAAAAGACGCGTATGCGATGACGATCACACTGCTTCTGAACTCGGAAGGTAAGAAGATGGGGAAAACGCAGAAGGGCGCCGTCTGGCTTGATCCGAATAAAACTTCTCCGTTTGAATTTTATCAGTATTGGAGAAATGTGGCTGATGCAGATGTATTGAAATGTATCCGTATGTTGACTTTTCTTCCTCTGGAAGAAATTGATACAATGGATTCCTGGGAGGGGAGCCAGTTGAATGAGGCCAAGGAAATATTGGCTTATGAGCTGACGAAACTTGTCCATGGAGACGAGGAAGCCAGAAAGGCACAGGAAGGTGCGCGCGCACTGTTTTCCACCGGAAATGCGCAGGATATGCCTATGGCGGAACTGACAGCGGAAGATTTTGTGGAAGAGAAGATCGATCTGATCAGTGTTCTTGTAAAATCAGGATTGGTCGCTACCAGATCGGAAGGACGGAGGGCCATCGAGCAGGGCGGTGTCTCTGTGGATGGAGAAAAAGTGACGGACATTAAACAGGAATATGAAAAATCAGCCTTTGCTGACGGTATGATTGTCAAGCGAGGCAAGAAAA
Organism: Lachnospiraceae bacterium JLR.KK008; assembly: GCA_037015955.1. Lineage (NCBI taxonomy): Bacteria > Bacillati > Bacillota > Clostridia > Lachnospirales > Lachnospiraceae > Lachnospiraceae bacterium JLR.KK008. Next base: position 3,129,566 of record CP143548.1, on the reverse strand, counting down.
ATTTCAGAAAGGTAATTACGAAATGAAAAAGGCGGTCGTATTTGACATGGATGGTGTTCTCTTTGATACCCAAATGTTGTCGAACAAAGCATGGTATCAACTGGCAGAGGAAAGAAAGCTGGGAGACATCAGGCAGTTTACGAATGGCTGTATCGGCAGAAATAGGACAGATATTATATCCAGATTTAAGAAAGTGTTTGGAGACGAATTTGATGCTGAAGAATTTCTGAATGCCGGAAAAGCTCTGATGCAGAAATGGATCAGAGAAGACGGACTTCCGCTTATGAAAGGTACAGAAGAAATTTTAATGTATCTGAAAGAAAACGAATATACGATAGCTCTGGCATCTTCGTCGAGTACGGCTTCCGTTTTGAGCCATCTGAAGGATTCCGGACTGACAGATTACTTTCAGGCGATTATTGGCGGAGATCAGGTGCATTTAAGTAAGCCGAAGCCTGATATTTACCTGAAAGCCTGTGAAGCAATCGGTGTAAAGCCCGAGGATGCGATCGCCGTTGAAGATTCTCCCAATGGGATCCGGGCGGCTTACGCCGCAGGTATGACACCGGTTATGATACCTGATCAGATACAGCCGGATGAGGAAATCTTATCGTTGGTCTATAAGAAATATGATTCTCTTCTCAAGTTTAGAGATGCACTGAAAGCAGAAGAGTTATAAAAAATCGACATAGTTCCGGATTATATCCTGAGAACTATGTCGATTTAATTTTTAAGGTGTCGAAAAAAATAGAATTTATTAAATTAAAAATTAATTTCTATACACTTATTTTTCTTATTTTGTCTCGTAGTTGAGCTTTACCGTGATTGTCGCGGTTTTGTTTCTGGAGCTGGTATCAAACGCACCGCCATAGCTATACTCTGTATCGGAGTTCTGTGCTGTGATCTGGAAAACACCAAGATTTGCACTCAACAGTCTGGTTGTTTTGGAGTTCGTACCACCGGCGATCAGATCTGCTCTCATTTTTGCATTTTCTGTAGCCTGTTCAATCAGAGATAGTTTCAATTCATCGAGTTTTGTATAATAGTATTCCGGAGAGTCCGATTCAAATTCGATATTGGCTTCGATCAATTTTGTAATATCACGGGAAACGGCATCTACTTTGTCCAAATCGCCTGATGTTACAGTGATCGACTGATAGAGATCATATCCATCAAGGTATTCTCCAATACGGTCTCCCTCTTCATTATACTCTGCCACCCATCTCTGGGAAATTGAGACAGAGCTGAAAGCAAGTTCATCTTCTGAAATTCCATTGTCAAGCAAATATTGTTTGATCACGTCCGCATCGTTTTTAATTGACTGATAAGCAATCTTTGGCGTAGGCCCATAGGAAGAAAAGCTGCCACGCCATACGATCAGATCAGATTCAAAATCACAACTGGCAGATCCTGTGACGGAGATGCCGCTTCCACTTGTATGTGTCTTGTATTTTAACAGACAAGCGGAAAATATGCTGACACAGACAATCGCGGAAATACCGGCGATCAGAGAAATAATGACAGCTGTGGGAAATGATTTTGTTTTTGGGATCTGCAGTTCGATGTAGTCTTCTTTTTCATTTTGATTTCCATTTTCTTTTCCATACATGTTTCCGTACATATTTTATCCTCCTCCTTTGATAAAACCCTTATATGTTATAAAGTTAATTATATTAAATGGGTCCGTATTTTACAATAAAGTTTTGGAAATTAAAGAAAAGATTAAGAGAGAACAGAGATACAAAGAAGAAAGTACCATCCCCAAGGCTCTTATCGTCCCCAAAGATGGTACTTATAAGTGCGCCTTCAGGGGCTCGAACCCTGGACACCCTGATTAAGAGTCAGGTGCTCTACCAACTGAGCTAAAGGCGCTTGTCCATTCATAAATTATTTACAATGTATTAATGATTATAGTATAATATTTTTTGATTTGCAAGCTATTTATTAAAAAAAATATAAAAAATATAAAATTTGTGAAAATTATAAAATTTGCAGAAGCAAAGAAAGGGAACCTTTATGATATTTGAAACACATGCCCACTATGATGATGCCGCATTTGAACAAGACAGAGACGAGTTGTTGTGCAGTCTGCCGGAAAATGACATTAAAAATGTCATTAATGTCAGTTCCAGCCTGCAAAGTGTCAGCAAAACGATTGCTCTCTCCGAAAAATATCCGTTTGTCTATGCCGCCGCAGGCATTCATCCGAGTGAAACCGGAGAGTTGACAGAAGAGAGTTTCCAGTGGTTGAGAGCACAGTGTGATCATGAAAAAGTGATTTCTGTCGGAGAGATCGGGCTGGATTATTATTGGAAAGAACCTTCCCCTGAAATACAGAAAAAATGGTTTGAGAGGCAACTTCATCTGGCACAGGAAATAAACCTGCCGGTTATCATTCATTCCAGAGAGGCGGCCAAAGATACTCTGGATATGATGAAGCAACTTCACGCGGAACGGTCAGGCGGTGTGATCCATTGTTTTTCTTATACAAAGGAAACAGCCAGAGAATTTTTAAATATGGACTATTATTTTGGTATCGGAGGTGTTGTCACCTTTCATAATGCCAAAAAATTAAAAGAGGCGGTGGCATATATTCCGATTGAAAAGATCGTCCTTGAGACAGACAGCCCTTATCTGGCGCCGGTTCCAAACCGCGGTAAAAGGAACAGTTCTCTGAATCTTCCTTTTATTGCAAAAGAGATTGCCAATATAAAGGGAATTTCTTATGATAAGGTAGTGGAGATAACAAGAGAGAACGGAGAGAAATTATGGCACATTTAGGAAAGATTTCCAGTACTGTTGAGATTTTAAATAAATATCACTTCAATTTTCAGAAACGATACGGGCAAAATTTTCTGGTCGATTCTCATATTCTGGATAATATCGTACAAGCTGCGGAAGTGACAGAAGATGACTGTGTGTTGGAGATTGGACCTGGCATCGGAACGATGACCCAATATCTGGCAGAGTCTGCCAGAGAAGTGATTGCGGTGGAGATCGACAGATTTCTGATTCCAATTCTGAAAGAGACGTTAGCGGACTATAATAATGTCTCAATTATCAATGAAGACATATTAAAGGTCAATCTGAAAGCGCTCGCGGAGGAGAAAAACGGAGGCAGACCGATCAAAGTAGTTGCCAATCTGCCGTATTATATTACAACGCCGATCATTATGGGATTATTTGAGAGCTGTGTACCACTTGAAAGCATCACAGTTATGGTACAGAAAGAAGTGGCTGAGAGAATGCAGGCCGGGCCGGGCACGAAAGATTATGGCGCACTTTCATTGGCGGTACAGTATTATGCCAGACCGGAAGTAATGATGGACGTCTCTCCTAATTGTTTCATTCCCAGACCAAATGTTGGAAGCGCCGTAGTACGGCTGAACAAATATAAAGAAAATCCAGTTCAGGTAGCAGATGAAACATATCTGTTTTCACTGATCCGGGCAGCGTTCGGACAGAGAAGAAAAACTTTGGCGAACAGTCTTGGTAATGCAGGAAGTCTGGAGGTGACAAAAGAACAGATACAGGACGCGTTGAAACAAATGGAACTTTCTGCCACTGTCAGAGGGGAAGCTCTGACCTTATCTCAGTTTGCATGTCTGAGTGATATTCTGAAGGGCAAATCGTCTTGATTCTTTTGACTTATGAAAGGGCCTATGGTAAACTTAAAACATTGACAATGGGTTATTGTGTGAATTGTGTATACGATTCCATAGAGGTGAGTACGTTGGATAAATATGAATATAAGATTCGTTCAGAGGAAATCAAAACGTTAATCGGAAGAAAGAAATATACAGAGGCAATGGAGATTGCGGATAGTATCGACTGGCGTAAAGTGAGAAGTGTCAATATGCTCTGTACGGTTAGTGATCTGTATAAAATCAACAGAAGATACGAGGAGAGCAGAGAAATTTTATTGCTTGCTTATGAACGTCATCCGGGTGGAAGGATGATTATTTACTCTCTCTGTGAACTTTCAATCAAATTGGATGATGTCGTACACGCAGTGGAATATTATAAAGAATTTGTCCAGACAGCACCGAGAGATAACGGAAGATACGTACTCCAATATAAATTATACGAAGCCCAGGAAGTGACGCTGGAAGAGAGGATTGCTGTCCTGGAAGAATTAAAAAGAAGGGAATACAGAGAAAAATGGGCTTATGAGCTTGCTTATCTGTATCACAGAATCGGACTCGGCACGAAATGTGTGGAAGAGTGCGATGAGCTCGTACTCTGGTTTGGGGAAGGGAAATATGTATTGAAAGCACTGGAGCTGAAGATGCTTCATGCCCCTTTGAACACGGATCAACAGAAGAAATATAAAAAGTTGAAAGGTGTTCCGGCGCCGTCCGCACCGATCCCGCAAAAAATTGAGGATGATGAACTGAATATTGAAGTAAAACCGGTTAATGTAGGGGAATATGCGACGATCAATCTGCAAAAAGAGCTGGCAGAGAGTATGAGAAAAGTACTCGGAGAAGAACAGTCTTCCGGGGAAGCACAGCCTACGATAGAGTATACGGCCATCGGTTCTGACCTTGGTACGGATGAAATCAGAAATTATATGACCGGAGCCGATACGGATGAGATAGATGTTTATGAAGAAGAACCGGGAATGTACGAGCAGGATCCCGGCATGTATGAACAACAAACTACGATTTATGAACCTCAAACACAGTTTTATGAACCTCAGACACAACTTTACGAGACTCAGACACAGCTTTATGAGCCGGAAGCCCAGGTTTATGAACCACAACCGACAATATATGAGCAGCAGCCGCAGACTCATCAGTCACAGACGGAAGAATTATATATGGATGGGGCAGGAGATTTTACGAGAGAAATCCTGACCAATCTTCTGGAACAGCCGGAGGAGGAAGAACCGGAAGCATACGAAGAGATAAAAGAAGAAGTACCTGAGGCAGAAGAAGTATATTTTGAAGATACGGATACGATGGAAATTCCTTCTGTCGGGGAAAAGGTTGTCACCTTTCCTCAGGAGATTTTGCAGGAACCGGCAGTTGTTCGGGAACCGGTCAGTCCTCAGCCGGAAATGGTCAGTCCACAGACAGAAATGGCTATTTCACAGTCTCTGATGCCATCTGCGGAAAGTATGGCCAGAGAAACAACCGGGGATTTTGACGATATACTGTCTCAGGAGTACAACGGCCAGATCAGATTTGTAATGCCTGCAAAGGACAGCATTGAAAAACAGATCACAGGCCAGATCAGTATCAATGATATTCTTCTTGAATGGGAAAAGATGAAAAAGGAGAATGAAGAAAAACGGGCAGCAGCTGTCAGACAGAGGGTGAAAGAACAGACCGGAGAGATCTTTTCTCAATTTGACGTCTCAACAAGGCAGGGAATTCTCGCAGAATTGGATGCTATGGCAGAAGAATCCATTGAGAAGGAAAAGCAAGGGGCTTTGAAGGAGGCAGCAAAACCGGAAAAAGCAGAGGATTCAGAGGAAGATCTTCCGGAAGTAGAAGAACTGGAAGAAATCGAGGAAAAGAGTGCGACTCAGAATTTTACCGAGGAAGAAATGGAAGCCGTAGGCAAAGCTGTGGCAGAAGGAGAGAAGTCGGGGGCGGAGCAGGAGATAACCGCAGAGACAAAGGATACAGAAGCTGCGGAAGAAACAGTACATACGGAAGATTCAGAAGAGCCCGTCCATGCAGCAGATGATGTTGCTCATGCAATAGAAGCGGAAAATGTGGAGAATCCTCTAAATACTCAAGAACAGGCAGAAGCTGAAGAAATACAAAAAGAGAAAGCAGAAAAATCTGAGATAAAAGAAACAGGTGAAGACAAAGAGGCTGCGGAGGAAGCAGGACGGGAACAGAAAAAGAGAACAGCCGGCGAGATAAAAGAGGAGAGACTGGAAAAACCACAGCGTGCAATGACCGCAGAAGAGAAAAAACTTTTTGGCTCTTTTATCCAGACAAAATCTACCAAAAATCAGATCATAAGCACACTTGATCAGATCAGTCTCGCTTCGTACACAGGTAATGTGATTTTGACCGGAGAACCGGGGATGGGTACGATCAAGCTGGCGAAAAATATTATCAAAGAGATTCAGATGACGGACAATAATTTCTCCGGAAAGATGGCAAAGATCACCGGACAGGCGCTGAATCATAAGGATATGCAGAAGACGTTCGATAAGCTAGACAATGGCGCTTTGATTGTAGAGGGAGCAGGGGAACTGAAAGAAACAGCGATCAAATCTATGACGAAACTGCTGGAGCAGGAAAATCAGGGAATCATCGTTATTCTGGAAGATACAAAGATCAATATGAACAAACTGCTTGACACTCATCAGATTCTCCATCAAAATTTTAATTTAAGGATTGACGTGGAGGCATTGGACAATGATTCTCTTGTATTGTTTGGAAAGCGGTATGCGTTCGAGCAGGAATATGTGATCGATGAGCTCGGTGTGCTTGCCTTATATACAAGAATAGCGGAAATGCAGACGAGCGAACATTCGGTGACGATGAAAGAAGTCAAGGAGATTGTGGATGAGGCGATCTTTCATGCCGGCAAAAAAAATATGGGTCATTTTATGGATATTTTATTGGGAAAACGTTATGACAGCGACGATATGATTATTTTACGGGAGAAGGATTTCGTATAAAGTAAAAAGGAGGGAGCCGGACATGGCAGAGCGGGAGACTGTATTTATTTCGGAAGCAGATCAGTATTTGTTTGCGAAGGGTACGCATTATGATATTTATAAAAAACTGGGTGCGCATCTATCCGAAGAAAAGGGGAAAAAAGGGGTATTTTTTGCGGTTTGGGCGCCAAATGCGGCAAAAGTCAATGTTATAGGCAGTTTTAACGACTGGGATGAGGAAATTCATGAGATGGAAAAAATCGGTCCCATCGGTATCTATACTCTGTTTATACCTGGTATCAAAGAGGGAGAATTATATAAATTTCTGGTCACAGCGCAGGATGGAAGAAAATTGTACAAGGCGGACCCTTTTGCCAATTATGCACAAAAACGGCCTGATACGGCGTCTGTCATCACCGATCTCGGTCATATCAAATGGTCAGACAGCGAATGGATGGAAGCGAGAGAAAAAAAAGATCTGAATGCGGAGCCGATCGCAATTTATGAATGTCATATCGGTTCCTGGATGCGCCATCCTGATGAAGAAAGTGAAGGGTTTTACAGTTATAAGGAATTTGCAGACGCGCTTGTCAAATATCTGAAAAAAATGCGCTATACACATGTGGAGCTGATGGGAATTGCAGAACATCCGTTTGATGGTTCCTGGGGTTATCAGGTGACTGGTTATTATGCGCCTACTTCCAGATATGGGACGCCGAAAGAGTTTGCATATCTTGTCAATAAACTTCATAAGAATAAGATCGGCGTAATTCTGGACTGGGTACCCGCTCATTTTCCAAAAGATGCACATGGCCTGGCGGAATTTGATGGCTCTGCCGTGTTTGAACATCCGGATTCGCGACTCGGGGAACATCCGGACTGGGGAACGAAAATATTTAATTACAGTAAAAATGAAGTTGTCAATTTTCTGATTGCCAACGCTCTTTTCTGGATCAAAGAATTTCATATCGATGGTCTGCGGGTTGACGCTGTCGCTTCCATGCTTTATCTGGATTATGGAAAGCAGGATGGTCAATGGGTGGCCAATAAATATGGCGATAATAAAAATCTGGAAGCGATCGAATTTTTCAAACATATGAATTCTGTCATCCGCGGGACATTCCCGGGTGTGATGACAATCGCTGAGGAATCGACTGCCTGGCCAAAAGTAACAGGGTCGATCGAGGAAGGCGGTCTGTATTTCAGCTTTAAATGGAATATGGGCTGGATGCATGATTTCTGCGAATATATGAAACTGGACCCGATTTATCGGAAGGGAAATCATTATGCGATGACGTTTGCCATGAGCTATAATGACAGCGAAAACTATATTATGCCGCTGTCTCACGATGAAGTCGTTCATCTCAAATGTTCGATGGTCAACAAAATGCCAGGATACCAGAAAGACAAGTATGCAAACTTAAGGACCGGATATACATACATGTTCGGTCACGAGGGAAAGAAACTGTTGTTTATGGGCCAGGAATTCGGTCAGGAGAGAGAGTGGAGTGAAGAGAGAGAGCTTGACTGGTTTCTGCTCGGCGAGGAATTAAATCGTGGTATGCAGGACTATGTAGCGGAACTGTTGAAAATCTACCGGAAGTATTCCTGTCTGCATGAAATTGATAACAGCTGGGAAGGATTCGAATGGGTTAAAGCTGACGACGCAGAACAGAGTACCTATGCCTTTATCCGCAAATGTCCGTCCGGTAAACAAAAATTGTTGTTTGTCATGAATATGACGCCGATGGAGAGAAAGGAATATCGTGTCGGTGTCCCTGATAAAAAGAAATATAAATTGCTGCTCAACAGTGATGATACGAAATTCGGAGGAGATGGCAATGAGATTCCTCTGTCGATCGCAGCGGAAAAAACGCCGTGCGACTACCGGGATTATTCAATCTGTTTTGATCTTCCGCCGTACACATCTGCCATATTTGTTTTTTAGGTTAAGAAAATTATAGAGCAAGCCGAAATAAAAGGTGAGTGCATTGTGCGCTTGCCTTTTATTCTATTACTTTTTAGACAACAAGGAGATTGTATGAAAATCACATTCCAGCCGACAGACAGGGATCAGAAAATAGAAAGATACCAGACAGCACAGAGAGAATCCGCGGTCCGCAGGATCGGCACAGAAACCGGTTATACGATTGATATTGGGAAAACAGCTTCCGGCCATGAGATAGAAAAGGGACATGCAAAAACGACAGAAGAGATTATGCAGGAAGCGGGCAGGCAAAATGTTGCTCTGACGCGCGACTATATGGCAGTTATGTCGAATACAATGTCCGATGAAGACTTTGCAAATCTTCAGGAGAACGGTTATGAACCGGGAGATACGGAAGTGGAGACTGCCGTGACGATCGTAGACAGGATTAAGGCGTCTCTGATGCAGGCTGGGGTATCGATAGCAGGATATACGGACACGATCGATATGGAAACGCTGACGGAAATAACAGGAGATGCGGCACTGGCAGAAGAAATGTCACGGACATTTTCTGAGATGGGTGTGCCACTCACGGAAGAGACTGCAAAAATGGCGTTTCAGGCATTGGAAGAGGCAGGGAAATTGTCAGAGCCAAGTGATGATGCTGCCAAATACATGATTACGAACGGAAAAGAACCGGTTATAGAAGATCTTTATGTGGCACAGTACAGTAGTACGGAGCAGATGGGCAGACAGGGAAAGGGCTATTATCGGGACGATCTCGGATATTTGACAAAAAAAGCGGAAGATTTTAACTGGGACGGACTAAAATCTCAAATAGATCATATCATTGAAGATGCCGGACTGGAAGGAGTGGCGGAGGCCGAAGAAGGGGCAAAGTGGCTGATCAGCTCCGGTATCCCGCTGACGAAAGAGACTCTGACTTCTTATATGGAAATGAAAAATATCTCTCTGCCGATCGGGCAGAAAGCATTAATGCAGGCGATGGCGGCAGCAGTAGCAGACGGAAAAAAACCTTCCAGGGCGAATCTGACAGGAGCTCTTTCTCTCTGGGAACAGGCGGCAAAGATCTGGAAGCGGACGCAGGAGCTTTCAGATCAGGCGGCAGATCTGACTGCCGGTCAGGGAAAGAGCCTGACACTGCGCAATCTGGATGCGGCGCAAAGGTTACTGGAAAGTGGTTATTATCATGTTACGGAAGAGAACGCTGCGGCCAGAAGGCAGTTGGAAGAAATCAGACTACAGATGACAATCGCTGCCAACAGAGAACTGTTGAAGAGCGGTTATTCGATTGAGACACAAGAGCTGGAAAAAGTGATAGAGGCTCTGAAAGATGTCGAAGATGCGCAAAACAGGATTTTATTTGGAGGGGAAGGGACGCAGGAGACTGCGGAGAGAGCCGCACTGTACGAAGAGGCAACGGCTGCGGTTCAAAGTATCCCGCAGATGCCGGCAGCAGTTGTGGGCCGGGTAAGTGTTTCACAGTCTGAATTTACATTGCATCAGGTAAGGGAGGAAGGGGAAGCACTGGCCTTAGCTTACAAAAAGGCCAATGAGAGTTATGAAACATTCCAGACCGCTCCGCGCAGTGATATGGGAGATTCTATCCGAAAAGCGTTTGACAGTACGGAAAGTCTGCTGGAAGAATTAGGACTGGAGACGACCGATGCCAATAAGAGAGCCGTGAGAATACTTGGTTATAATCAACTGGAGATCACGGAAGAAAATATAGCGACAGTAAAAGCGGCTGATCAGGCATTGCGCAATGTCGTTCAGAAGATGACGCCTGCAGCCACTCTGCAAATGATCCGGGACGGTAAAAATCCGCTGGCAATGACAGTGGAAGAGCTGGATGATTATCTGAGCAGACAGCAGCAGGACGATCCGCAGAAGGAACAGGAGAAGTTCAGCAGATTTTTATATAAACTGGAACAGAAGAAAGAAATTACAGAAGAAGAAAAGCAGTCTTACATTGGAATTTACCGGCTTCTCCGCCAGGTGGAAAAGTCCGACGGGGCAGTGATTGGAAGCCTGATCCATCAAGGTGGTGAGCTTTCCTTTAAAAATTTGCTCACGGCAGTGCGGACCGCACATGCAAAGCGGATGGATACGGCAGTGGATGACGATACGGGCGTGTTGCACGAAGTAAAAGAAAAAGGTGTTTCGATAGACAGTCAGATTGATGCGGCCTTTACGGGAACGAAACAGGAAAAGGAAATCGACTATTACAGACGGCTCAGTCGTGAAATTTATAACAATCTGGATGCCGACAAGCTGATTGGGGCGGCAGTGGATGAAGCTATGGGTCTGGAGGCGTTTGCCGAGAAAATGCGTCAGACAGAGAGCGACAGATCGGCAGACAGCGCTTACCGGAGAGAGCAGATCGCACAGTACAGACAGGCGCAGCAAGTGGAAAAAAATGCTGTGAATATGCTGGAAATGTTGGAAGAACCGGTCACGCTGGAAAATGTCAGAGCAATGGCGGCCTGCGAACAGGATATGTCCGGAGCTTGGAAAAAGATCAGACAGGAAGCGGATGCGCATTCTGTCGATAATAAAAACCAGCTGGAAGAAAAAATTGCGCAGCTGGAAGAAAATTTTGAGAGCAGGGAAGAGGCAGCCGAGGCTTATCATAAACTGGCAGATACGCAAAAAGAGATATTGGATGAGGCCATGTATGAGACAGACAATGTGACTTCTCTGGATATGAGACAGCTTGGTCTGATCTATAAACAGGTTTCGTTTACAGCAAAACTGGCGGACACCGAGAGATATGAAATTCCGGTTATGATGGAAGATTCGGTGATGGCACTTCATCTTCAGGTGATTCATTCCGATATAAATAAAGGAATGGTGGAAGCATCCATGGATATGGAGGCTTATGGAAAGATTGTCATCAAACTTCAGCTCGAAGACGATCAGGTAAAAGGATTTTTGATCGGTTCCCAGAAGGGAAGCGATGAAGCATTACAGGAGATGCAGGAGCAGATCAGAGAACGCCTGGAGCAGACAGGTCTGCGGACAGAGAGTATGGATATTGGCTTCCGTAAAAATCTGCACACCGGCTTTTCTGAAGAGACGAATCAGGGTCAGCAGAGTCAGACTTCCACAAAAAGGCTTTACAACATTGCAAAAACAGTGATAAGTGTCGTACGTAAACAGTCAGAAAGGGGTTCCTATAATGAAAATAAACTTTAATATGTCGGCAATCATAACCAATGACTGCCTCACAAAATCAGAAAACGCATTGTCCAATTCCATTGAAAAGTTGTCTTCCGGTTATAAGATCAACCATGCGAAAGACAGCCCTTCCGGTATTGCCATTGCCAAAAGGATGAATGCACAGATCAGAAGTATGACAAGAGCCGAGCAAAATGCCAACGACGGAATTTCCGTAATCGGTGTAGCGGAAGGTACGCTCTCAGAAGTGCATGATATGTTACAAAGGCTGAATGAATTGAGCATCAAAGCGTCCAACGGTCCTTTGTCTGACGGTGACAGACAGATTGTTCAGGAGGAAGTTGATTCTTTGTTGGAAGAGATTGACCGTATCGCCGATTCCACAGAATATAACGGAAGTATATTATTAGATGGCACCTTTGATCTGAAAGGATATGTGGAGAAGTCTGACAAAGCCAATGCGGTCCTGAATACGTCTGCGATTAAAATACAGTCATATTCGGATGAAGCAAGAGCCGGTTTCTATGAGTTGGAGATACATTCTTATCAGGATGCAGTCACCGGTGAGTATTATTTTACCGGTGCGACGATCAATGGAGCGGCAGCAGGACCGGGCGGCACTGCGACAATGAATGTACATGGCAAACCGGTTCCTCAGCAGACAGTGGATAATCAGATCTATTCGTATGATGAGAAGATGAGCACTGTGACAATCACTGCAGATAAAAGTTTCTCTCTGACATTGGAGATCGATCTGGAAGCCCTGGTGGCATCCGGAGATATACCTGGTGACAAAGTTGTAGTTCTGGATCTGACCGGTATTGGCGCTATGACAATGCAGGTAGGGGCTAATGAAGGACAGACTTTGGATATTCGGATTCCGAAAGTATCCAGTAAAAATCTGGCGATCGAAGATCTGGACGTCTCGACCGAAGATGAGGCGAGAAAATCGATTGACAGAATTTCCAAAGCGATCAATGAGATTTCCAATATTCGTTCCCGTCTCGGCGCCTATGAGAATCGTCTGGAGCATATTGTATCGAGTCTGGATACGACGGAGGAAAGTATGACTGCCGCTTATTCACGGATTATCGATGTGAACATGGCGGAAGAAATGACAGAATATACGAAAGATCAGGTGCTCAGTCAGGCTGGTACTTCGATGTTGGCACAGGCAAATCAGAGGCCGTCACAGATTTTGCAGCTTCTTCAGTAATCCGGATTTTGATCAGAGGGAAATAAAATGACGGACGAAGCAAGAAAAAATTTTACGATGCGGATCACGCAGGCGAATAAGAGCGAGCTGATCGTAATACTTTATGAAATGTATCTGGCGTATGTAGAAGATGCGGTCAGGGATCAGAATGACCGGGATAAATTCCGGGAAGCGATCCGCAAGGCAAGAGGATGTGTCACCGAGCTGATGAATTCTCTCGACCACAGATACGAAGTAGCACATAATCTGCTCCGGCTATATAGTTATATCAATAAAGAAATGGCAGGAGCAGATGTCCGTGGCAGTATAGAACCTCTCAGTCGTTGTCGAAAAGTGATGACGGAATTGATGGAGGCTTATCGGACAGTGAGTCAGGAGGATACTTCGGGTCCTGTTATGGGGAATACGCAGACAGTATATGCCGGATTAACCTACGGAAAAGGGAAACTCACGGAAAGTCTGTCGCACGAGGGGAGCCGGGGATTCCTCGCATAAATTTTCTGCCTTTGGTGTCTCTGCTGCCAGATTTAATTTGGCTGCTTCCTGAAGCAGATATTTATAGCGTTTCTGTACAGCATTTACTTCATAAATATAGCAGTCGATCAAGTCAGGGTCCGTGGCGTTTTCAAAACCGGCATAGGCGGTTTCAAGAGCGCGACGGGTCTTTGCAATATCGTTTAGTATACTGTTGTCCTCTTTATCGACATAGGAGCTTTTGCTGAAATAGGATTTCATAACCGGTCCGCCTTTCCTGTATATGGCATTGTTTACAGCATCTTTAATACTAAAGTATGGACTTACACTGGTAATTTATTCATATAATATTTCAAAACTTTCCTGAATAGAATGATATAGATAGGCAGCGGGGAGGATAAATATTTGAGTTATTTTACCGGAGCAACAACGATCATAGTGATGTGTGTTGTGATATTGTGTGTGATCTCACTCCGAAAAAAAGCGGAATTTCTTCTCAATTTTCTGCTTCGGGGCATTATTGGGATGATTTCCATTTTTTTCATCAACGAGATGCTTGCAGCGCAAAACTTTGCTATCATGGTAGGGATTAATCCGTGGACGGCTTTGACATCCGCAATCCTTGGATTACCGGGGGTTTTATTGCTTTACGGTATTCACCTTTTTAAATTTTTGTAACTATTTGCCAATAGACATTCTGTAATAAGTATCATATAATTCGACTTACAATCACACCGGCCCTGTAGAGGAGGTGGAGCATATTGTAAGTCTTTTTTTATTTTTAAGTTTTGCCCTCTGGGAAGACTATCATTCGAAAAAGATCTCTAATCTGTTAATTTTCACAGCACTGTCATGTGCAATTCTTGATCAGATCAGACAAAATGGTTTCCAAAGTATTTTATGTTCTTTGTTTCATCTAAGTGTTATGATTCTCGTTTTATTACCCTTATATCTTCTTGGAAGTTTAGGAGCAGGTGATATAAAACTGCTCGGTGTGACAGCTGTATATTTGTCGTGGAGGCTTGCATTGAGCGCATTCTTTGCCGGAGTTTATTTCGCTCTGTTTCCGGTGTTACTGTTAGTTTTAAAAAAGAAACTATGTCTGGGAAAACGTATTCCCATGTCGGGTCCCCTGGTGGGTGGTATTTTATTTGTTTTGTGTAAGGAGGGATGGATTTGAAGAAACAGATTCTTGCTGTATTTGACACAGAGGCGGAATATGTAAGACGCTTTTGTGACTATGTAAGCGATAAGTCAGAGTATCCATTTGAGGCTGCCGCTTTTACTTCCAGAGAAAAGCTGAAAACATTTTGCAGAGAAGAGATTGTAGATATTTTATTGGTTGCAGAAAACAGCTATGATCTGTCATTGAAAGAGTGGATCAAAGGAGATGTGATCATTTTAAGCGAAGAGAAGGACAGAAAAGGGGAAACAGAACAGATTTATAAATACCAGCCCTGCGGGAAAATATTACAGGAGGCCATACAATATTATGCCGGATCCAGGCCGGAATCAGAGCCTGCAGTTTTGAAATCAAGAAAAAACAAAATACGTATGATCGGAATGTATACACCGGTTCACCGCAGTATGCAGACGAGCTTTGCAATCACACTCGGGGAGATCCTTGCCAGAGATCACAGAGTATTGTATTTGAATTTTGAGAGTTTCTCCGGATTTGACAAGCGCATGGACAGAGAGTTTATGACAGATATGTCAGATCTAATCTATTATGTGACCAATGCGAGAGATGCGCTTTTTTATAAACTAAAAGGGATGACAGAAACAATTCAAAATCTTGATTATATTCCTCCGGCCTTCTCCTATATGGATCTGGCGCGCATTACATTAGAGCAATGGTTTCTGTTGTTTAAAGAACTGGAGAAACATACGGATTACGAATTTCTGATTCTCGATTTATCGGACAATCTGCAGGGATTATTCGAAATACTCCGCAGATGTGAAAAAGTATTTACACTGATCCGGGAAGACAGCGCTGCTGCCGCTAAGCTCTGTCAGTATGAAAGATTGCTGGAACGTACTGACTATGAAGATGTCGCGGAGAAGACGCTGCAATATAAACTCCCGTTTATCCGTAATATACCAATGGAAATGGAACAATACACCTATGGAGATCTGGCGGACTATGTGAGAAAGTTGGTGGAGGAAGAATTTCGTGTATGATCAAAATAAAAGTTTTAAAAAGGACAAGAAAATAAAAGAAAAACTACTACAGCATATCCATGAAAAAATCGATTATTCCAGAGAGATGGAAGAGACGGAGATCAGGAAACTGATCGGTGAAAGTCTGACAGAATATGGACATCAGGATTATCTGAGTTTAAAGGAAAAAGAAAAACTCGGAAAAGAACTGTTCTATGCCATTCGGAAACTGGACATTTTACAGGAGATTCTTGAGGATGAAGAAATCACGGAGATTATGATCAATGGACCCGACCATATATTTATTGAGAAAAGTGGGACTTTGTATTTATGGGAAAATTCATTCTCATCACGGGAAAAGCTGGAAGATATTATTCAGCAGATCACAGCAAAATGTAATCGTGTCGTCAATGAGGCTTCTCCTATTGTGGATGCCAGACTGGAAGATGGTTCGCGTGTCAATATCGTGTTGCGGCCGGTCGCTTTAAACGGACCTGTGATGACAATTCGTCGTTTTCCGAAAGAACCTGTAAATATGAAAAAGCTGATCGAGATTGGATCGCTTACGGCAGAAACAGCAAAGTGGCTGGAATTGCTTGTCCGTGCAGGATACAATATATTGATCAGCGGCGGAACCGGTTCCGGGAAGACAACATTTTTAAATGCGCTGTCTGATTATATTCCGCGGGAGGAGAGGATCATTACGATCGAAGACAGTGCGGAGCTGCAGATTCAGAATGCACCGAATTTGGTGAGACTGGAGACAAGAAATGCCAATGCGGAAGGATGTGAGGAAATTACAATCCGGGATCTGATCCGTACGAGTCTGCGCATGAGGCCGACGAGATTGATTATCGGTGAAGTCAGAGGAGGGGAGGCGGTTGATTTGCTGCAATGCCTGAATACCGGTCATGACGGTTCATTGTCTACCGCACACGCCAACAGTGCGAGAGATATGCTGTCGAGACTGGAGACAATGGCGCTGATGGGGTTGGACCTGCCTGTATCTGCAATACGTCGGCAGATCGCGTCTGCAATCGATATTATTATTCATCTTGGGAGACTTCGCGATAAGACGAGAAAAGTTTTAGAAATTGCGGAAGTGGCAGGGATGGACGGAGAGGAGATCAGATTGGAAACGCTCTGTATTTTTGAAGAGACATCAGAGAATCAGAGAAAGGAGGTAACAGGGCAGCTTGTATTTAAAAAAGAATTATCATTCAAGCAAAAGCTCAAGGCAGCAGGATTACCGGATCTACCGTCTCTCTCATAAAGAGACGATAAAATATGGAATGACAGGATTTATAGTCGGCAGTCTGATCTTATATTTCTTTTACAAAACAGTATATGTGTTGATTCCGGGGATTTTCTGCTCGATACTTTATTGCAGTTGGCAGAAAAAAGAATTGTGCAGAGGAAGACAATATATATTGGAGCAGCAGTTTAAAGACTGGATTCAAGTGACAGCATCTTGTCTGCGTTCGGGATATTCGGTGGAAAATGCTTTTCTGAAAGCAGGGGACGAGTTAAAACTGCTATATGGTAATAAGACAGATATTCAAACTGAGGTGCAAAACATGAAGCAGCAGATTCTCAATAATGTGACCCTGGAAAATATCTTGTGGGATTTTGCCCAGAGAAGCGGAGTTGAAGATATTCGTAATTTTGCAGATGTATTTGAAGTTGGAAAACGAACGGGAGGAAATCTAAATGAGATGATAGACAACTGCTGTGGGATCATTACAATGAAAGCTGCGGTGGAACAGGAAATACATACGCTCTTACATGGAAAATCAATGGAACAGAAGATTATGTGTCTGGCGCCTTTCGCAATCATATCTTATATTCAGGTTACTTCTCCCCTATATTTTTCTCCCCTTTACCATAATATTGCAGGAATCTGTATTATGACAGGATGTCTTCTTCTATACCTGTTTTCAGTAGGACTTTCTCTCCATATTATCAGAATCGAGGTATGAATATGATCGCAATGGCAATTTATATTACAACGTTTTTCATTGGGATGTATTTACTGGTTAAGAAAAAGACAGATCAGAAAGTTGCAGTGATTTTATTAGCGGGAAGTCTGGCAGCTGCCTTCCTCGAAATCATGTTTTTGACAGGAGATCATAAGTCTACAATGACAGAAATGATAAGGGAAGAGAAATCAGGGACGAAAAAGACAGTAGAACTGGAGGTTGAAGCGGAGGGAGAAAAAGGAACAGTACAGGTTGAGATTTTTCCGCAGGAGTACAGTCAGATAGAATTAGAAAAATTATCTGAAATTATGTGGGAGAATCTGGAAAAAGAAATTCCCGGACAAAACAATACTGTTGACTATGTCACAGAAGATTTGTTTTTCCCAGAGAGAGTGGAATCATTTCCTTTTGTGATTAAATGGGTGAGCAGTGAAAAAGATTTATTGTCATCAGACGGGAAAGTAGGAGAAGAGATTCCTCAGGAGGGGGCTCTTGTAAAAATTCAGGCAGACATATCTGTGGAGCGAGGAACATTCAAACAGGAACGTATTTTTTATGTAAAACTGTATCCATCTAAAGACAGAGAAAAATTTTGGAAGAGGTTGGAACGTAAGCTCAAACAATTAGAAACGGAAAGCCGGGAACAGATCAGTTACTTTTTACCTGAGCAATTTGAAGGGAAAGAGATTCGATTTTATAATCGTAAGAAAAAAATCAGCGGTACAGTTTTTCTGATGTCAATATTGGCAGGAGTATTATTGGTGCTTGCACAGCAGGAAGAAATAGAAAAAAAGAAAAAGGCGAGAGCCGCGTCTATAGAGCGGGAGTACCCAAAGATGGTAATGAGAATGACAATGCTGGCTGGAACCGGTATGACGATTTCAGGCGCATTTCATAAAATAGCAGCGGGCTACCAAAAAAGAAAAAACAAAAAAACTATCATGCTTTATGAAGAAATGCTCATTACATGCAGGGAAATGGAGGCCGGAATTCCGGAGAGAACGGCATATCAAAATATGGGTCTGAGGTGTGGACTTCCCTGCATCGTACGATTTACAGCATTGCTGGTGCAGTATATGCAAAGTGGTGCAGGTGGATTGAAAAGAGCATTGAAAAATGAGACGGATCAGGCGCTGCAGGAGAGAAAAGAGCGTGCAAAACGCTGCGGAGAGGAGGCCGGGACAAAACTCCTGTTGCCTATGACATTCCTGTTGATACTGATTATGATTATTATCGTGATACCGGCATTTTCGTCGTTTGGGGTGTAAAAGAGCAGGCGAAAAGAAACAGATTAGGGAAAAAATAAACCAAAAAGAATTAAAAGATGCAGATAACAATAAAGAGGCTGAACAGGAAAGGAAAAATAATATGAGTACATTAATTCGATTTTTAAAAGAAGAAGAAGGAATTGGAACCGTAGAAATGATATTGATTTTGGTTGTACTGATTACGCTTGTCATTATTTTTAAAGATCAGCTTACAGCACTTGTCAATGATATTTTCTCTCAAATAACCACAAAGAGCAGTAGTATCTATTGATGAGAAAACAGAAAGGAGAAATAACAGTTTTTCTTTCACTGGTGTTGGTAATAATGATCTCCGTATTGTTTACGGTGATCGAAGCGGCTAGAACAAATGCCGTACAATTCCAGGCAGAGTGTGTGGCAGATATGGCGCTTCAATCTGCATTAGCGGAATATAACCGGGAACTTCTGGAACAATATGAGCTCTTTTTTATAGATATTGGTTATGGAACAGAAAAATCCGGCTATGAATTACTGGAACAACATATTTTACATTACATGGATAAAAATTTTCATTTGGAAGAAAGTAGTTACACGGATGGAATCAGAGATTTACTGCAATTATCCACAGACTCTATTTTGATCCTGGAGGCAGCAGGCGCATTAGATGATAATGCGGAAGTTTTGGAAAGAAAGGCTGTCGATTATATGTTGGATCGATATGAATTGCTCGATTTATCTCAAAAACTGTCCCATATTAGTAGAGATACAGATGAAATAAAAAGGAAAGAACTGATCAGTGACAAAATGGAGAGGATGAGGGAGGATAATGAAGAAAAAATTCGTTCGGTAGATACGACAGTGGAAGATGAAGAAGGGAAAAAGAAAAAGATACCAATCAATAATCCGGCTGATAAAATAAACAGCAGAAGAGGAAGTTCTCGTATTTTGAAAACTGTGACAAAAGAGAAAGCGGTATCAGATAAAGAAATTTGTCTGGAGGATTACATATCTCATAGAGATTATAAGGAAAGAGACGGATTTCTGTCAGGAGAGAAAGACGTAACAGGAGCGGAAGATATGATCTTTCAAAAGTACATTATGGAAACATGTGGAAAGTATACGGATCTGAAAGAGGGGTCTCGTCTTGATTATGAGATGGAGTATATACTGTCAGGAAAATGTTCTGACAGGGAAAATCTGCAGAATGTCGTAAATCAATTACTTGTCATACGGGAAACGGCAAACTTTATTTATCTGTTAAGTGATTCCGGGAAACAAGCGCAGGCAGAGGCGGTAGCTTCCGCATTGGCAGTTGTGATCTTCTTTCCGGAGTTAAAGGATTTGATCAAATTGTCTCTGTTAATTGGCTGGGCTTATGCGGAGAGTGTCAATGATGTGACAATTCTGTTAAATGGCGGCAGTGTACCGATCTGGAAAGACGGGGATAGTTGGAAGCTCAGCCTCAAAAATGCCTTAAAGCTGGAAGTAGAAGATGAGAGTACCGGGGAAGGGCTTTCTTATGAACAATATTTGCATGTACTTTTGGCTGTTTCGGACAAAAAGCAGAGGAACCTGCGTTTTATGGATATTATTGAAATGAATATCAGACAGACACCAGGGAATGAGAACTTTCGTATGGATCAATGTATTCACAGTTTTACTGCGGAGATGACGATTCGTTCTGGTACAGGGTACAGTTGTCTGATCAAGAGGACGGCAGGGTATCTTAAATAAAAGGAAAGGAGGGAGGAGAGATGCGTTTCTTTCGGATCACAAAAATTTCTCGGAAAGGAGTTCTATCAAACAATCTCAGTTGGACAGGCCCCCAATCATGTCCAAATATTTCACAGTATCCTGATTGTAACAAGTATTATAAAAAGCAAAATTATTTTCTAAAACATATCATTTGTACCGGAAGGAACGTGTCTCTCTTTCCTCCTTTACAGAGCAGTATTGCGGTGGAGGCTGCCTGTGTTCTTCCACTATTCCTGTTTTTCTGCATTCAGATCATTTCGATTATCAGTATTCTACAACTTCACAGTGCACTGGAAGCAGCGCTGCATCAGGAGATTACACAGGCATCTTTAGAGGCCTATGCCTATGAGACTATCGGTGCGGAAATGGATTCAGAGGTTTTTATTTTTCTGGAACAGGCATATCTGCGATCAAAAGTGATAGAGAGGGCGGGGAGAGAATATCTTGACCATTCTGTAATAGAAGGAGGCAGCAGTGGCATTCACCTTGTTTATGAAGGGCAGGAAGATGCTCAGGACATGGTGAATCTCATACTCTCCTATAAGGTAAGACCTTTAATAGATCTGTTGGGGTTTTCAGAATTTACAATGGCAAACAGCTGTCAGATGAAAGCATGGACCGGATATCGACTCGAATATGACGGACAGGAGAATGAGGAAGAGGAACTGGTCTTCGTCACAGAGACAGGTACGGTATACCATAAAAATAGAAATTGTACCCATCTCGTTCTTTCGATCCGGTCCGTAAATACAGACAGTCTGGGTGTTCTCAGAAATGACAGTGGAGAGAAATATTATCCTTGTGAAAACTGTGGGAAACATCCTACAGGCAGTGTTTATCTGACAGATCAGGGTAATCGTTATCATACAAACTTACAATGCAATGGATTAAAGAGAACGATATATACAATTCCAATTTCAGAGACTGGAGGTAGACGGCCATGCAGCAGATGCTCCGCTATGGGCTGACAGTTGTATTTTTATTGATTGGCACCTGGCAGGATATAAAAACCAGAAAAATAGAAGTGGGATGGCTCTTTTTCTTTGGTACTATCGGAATATTGATAAATATCATATTTCATGCTGCCTGGCAAATATGGATCACGGGAATGATACCAGGTCTGGTCATATTATTATTTGCAAAGTTTTCCGGGGAACAGATTGGTTATGGAGACGGGCTGATAATCACTGTGACAGGATTATTCTTGACGGGCATTGAAAATATAAGTTTGTTTCTTGTGGGGCTTTTCTTATGTGCCATATGTACGATTGTGTTGTTTTTTACAGGAAAGGTTGAAAGAAAGACGACATTGCCATTCGTACCATTTTTGATGGCAGCGTTTCTGATACAGATCTTATCACTGATAATAGTATGAGGAGGAAAAATGTTCCGGATTGAGAAAAAACTACAAAGTGGACAAAAACGAAAACTGAAAGCGGGATATACGATAGAGGCGGCGTATCTGCTGCCACTGATTGTGTTTCTGATCTGGAATTTGCTTTACCTGTCTTTTTTTCTTTACGATCAAAGTGTTATGTTACAGGGAAGCTACTGCACGGCTCTCCGTACAGAGAGACTGGCAGGTACAGTAGAGGAAAAAAGAGAGCTGGCAGAGAAAAAATATGAACACAGTGTGGAAAAGAAAATTGTATGTGGTAGTGCAAAGAATGAGAAAAATGTGACATGGGGAACCGTTACTGTCAGCACAGAACTTAATATGTATGCGCCTGCCGGGCAATTTTTTCAGTCCATTTGGAAAGGGAAACAGAAACAGAGTGCACAAAAGTGGCAGCCGGTCACTTTTATTAGAAACTGCAGAAAAACAAAGGGAATATGGGACTGGCTTCAGGAAGAAAGGAAGAGATGAAAGGTAATATAAAGTATCGAAAAGAGTTGCAAAGAAGTTATATGATCGCAGAGGATTGTAATAAAAATTTAATCGATAGTTACTGCGGACAAATGATACTGAGAAGTAATATAAAAGGGCTGGCAAAATGTGAGGTGCGGCTGACAGAAGGTCAACGGGAAGTATGGTATGAGATTAGTTCTTTTCATACATTGGAACAGGTCTATTCGGTAAAGGAAATGAGTTACAGTGATCTGCATACTCTGCTTTTGCAAGTAATAACTGTTATAAGTGAAGTGGAAAAATATTTGCTTGATGGAAGACAACTCTGTTTTGAACCGGAATACCTGTATATAAATATGGATACTGGAAAGGCTGCGTTTCTTTTTGATCTGACAGAGGAGAGAGAAGAGAGCAGCATGATAAAACTGGCACAGTTTGTACTGGAGAGGGTCAACCATGAAGAGACAGAGACAGCGGAACTTGCCTATTTCTTTTATGATAGCGCAGGCAGAGAACAGATTTCTGTGCGCGAGCTGCAAGATCGTCTGGAAAGAAACAGAGAAGACAGACAAGAAATGCAAGAAACAAAAGAGGAAAAAGAAGAAAATTCATACGCTGGCAGGAAAACGCTGACAGGAACAACAATCGATACGGAAATAGAAAAGGAATTAAAGTTCTGTGAGGGAATGAAAAAAACAGATTTCTGGAATAGTAAAAACGGGAAAAAAACAGAAGCCGGTCTTGTCAGTGTGATCATGGCTTTGTTATCAGTCGCTTTTCTTGTACTTGCAGATTATTATTTTATTTTTACAAACAGAGAAAAAATTTTGTGGATTGCAATATCGTCATTGTTTTTTGTTTCAGGAATGATCATTTCTGTTTGGGGATGCGCAAGAGAGCGGAGAGAGAAAACAAAGGACAGAGCCCAAGGTGGAGCAAATTATGATAACAGGAGAGATTCTTTCCGAGAAGAAACGGAGTTGTGGCAATGGGAAATGGAAAAGACACCATACACGGAAGAAAAATTTCATGAAAATTCATCCGGGAATATTACAGAACAGGCAGATGGCAGAACCATCTATGTAGGAAAATCGTTATTAAACCGGGAATATAGTCTGATCGAGAGGAAAAAAGGAGCAGAAAAAGAATATCCGATTCCATCTTATCCCTTTTTGATTGGAAAAGAAAAGGAACGGGTGAATCTTGCAGTAAAGGAACATACTGTCAGTAGAATTCACGCAAAACTGACAGAAGAAGAGGGAATCATCTATATCGAGGATTTACACTCCACCAATGGTACACTTCTTAATGACCTCCCTTTGGAGCCCCATGAGAGAATAAAACTGAAAAGGGGAGATCTGCTTCAGTTTGGAAAGGCAGAGTTTGTTTTTCGTTAAAAGATGACGGAGTAAAAAAAGTGTGATATAATGAGCGTTAGTAAACAGGGATAATTCAGCTATTTTCAGGAGATATGAGTGGATGAAGATCAATATATATTACGGAGGACGTGGTCTGATCGATGATCCGACACTTTATGTAATCAATAAAATGCAGGAAGTTTTAGAAGAGCTTCGTGTGACAGTTGTGCGATTTAATTTATATGAGATGAAAAACAGTATTACAACCCTGCCACAGACGCTGAAAGATGTGGACGGCATTATTCTGGCGTCAACGGTAGAGTGGCATGGTATCGGCGGATATATGCACCAGTTTTTGGATGCCTGCTGGTTGTATGGGGATAAAGAGAAGATCAGTCAGATTTATATGTGTCCGATAGTAATGTCTACCACGTATGGAGAACGGGAAGGAAAACTTGATCTCTCTGTTGCCTGGGAAATTTTGGGAGGATTGCCATGTAGTGGCATATGCGGATATATATCTGATACGGTCAGTCTTGAGATGGATAAAAATTATATGAAGATCATCGAAAAAAAGGCCGAAAATATGTATCGCACGATCAATCAAAAGACGGCAATATTTCCTGCCAGCAATCAGGTAATCAAACAGATGGTATCTGTGACGAAAAACATCGATCTGGCGCCGCAGGAATTGGAGCAGCTTTCTCAGTATGCGTCGGATGAAAGTTACGTGCAGAGGCAGAAGGAAGATATTCAGGAATTAACGGATCTGTTCAAAGGGCTGCTGGAGAACCAGGAGAAAGACGAAGACATTTCTTATGTGGAAGATTTCGAGCGGTGTTTCAGGCCGGAACCTGGTATTAAGGCAGTCTATCGATTCCAGATTGACGACGGAGAGAAAATTTTTATTATCGAAGTAGATGGACCACATTTTAAGTGTTATTATGGAAATGTTGCCAAAGCGGATGTTGACATAAAAGTAAGCAGCGACACGATGAATGACATTGTCTTCTCTAAAATGACATTTCAGAAAGCATTTATGAGTGGAAACATGAAGACGAAGGGAGATTTTAAACTTCTTCGTGCATTGGATCAAATGTTCGTATTTCAGTAATCAGTGAAGGAGCAGAGAGATGAGAGAGGAAAGCTGTATTTTCTGTAAAATAGCAAATGGGGAGATCCCATCCAAAACATTGTATGAAGACGAAGACTTTCGGGTCATTCTCGATTTGGGACCGGCGGCAAAAGGACATGCGCTGATGTTACCAAAAGATCATTTTGCAGATTTATATGCGCTGTCTGATGAAACAGCGGCAAAAGTGATGAAGCTGGCTAAGAAAATGGCGGGTATCATGACAGATAGACTTTCCTGTGATGGGTTTAATTTAGTACAGAACAACGGAGAGGTGGCCGGACAGACGGTATTCCATTTTCACGTACATTTGATTCCAAGATATAAAGGCGACGGGCAGAGGATTAAGATTGGCTGGACACCGGGTCAGCCTAGTGAGGAAGAATTGGAAGAAATACGGAAACAGATTACAGGACAATAATAAAAACGGATTCCATGTGCAGACTGGAATCCGTTTATTTTATAAAATTAATATTTACAGCGCACAATTTCTTATTACTTATTATAAGAAATGAAATTGCCTGGGATTATGAGACTGTTTCATTGATCAGTTTCATAATACTTTGGATTGAGCTGAGTTGGTCGCTTTTTCCCATCGCATCAATATAAATCTGCCGCGAACAGTAAACTTCTCGTACTTTTTCGACAAGAACAGAGTCGGCAAGGTCATCTTCATCGATAACGAGACTGAAACCCTGAGACTCAAACGAGCGGGCATTCAAGATCTGATCGCCCCGGCTGCTCTTTGCAGAAAGAGGAATCAACACATTTGGTATTTTTAACGCGAGAAGTTCACAGATCGCATTCGCTCCTGCACGGGAAATGACCACATCTGTGAGTGCAAAAAGATCTTTTAATTCAGATTTTACATATTCAAACTGTTTGTAACCGGGTATATTGAGAAGAAGATTATCCACTTTTTCTTTTCCACATATATGAATAATCTGAAAATCTTCCAGGAGCTTTGGCAAGGCCTCCCGGACAACCTTATTGACAGAAGCGGCGCCAAGACTGCCGCCAATGACCATGATTACCGGTTTATTGGCTGTAAATCCACATAAATCAAGAGCAGCGATACGGTTTCCCTGTCTGAGTTCTGCGCGGATCGGGGAACCGGTGAGAACCGCCTTATCTTCCGGGAGCATCTGCAATGTTTCCGGGAAATTACAGCACACTTTTTTGGCCACTGGAATACAGAGTTTATTGGCAAGACCGGGTGTCATATCTGATTCGTGGATGATACAGGGAATATCAAGAGAACAGGCTGCCCGCACAACGGGGACAGATACAAAACCACCTTTGGAAAAGATGACATCCGGGTTTATCTCTTTTAAGATCTTTCTTGCTTCGGCATAACCTTTTACGATTCGGATCGGATCCGTAAAATTTTTAAGATCAAAATATCTGCGAAATTTTCCGGTGGAAATACCATAATAAGGAATGTCGTAGTCTTCGATCAGTTTTTTCTCAATACCATTATAGGAACCTATATAGTGAACTTCGTAATTCGCTTCTTTCAAGGCAGGCAGGAGAGCAATATTTGGAGTAACATGACCTGCAGTTCCACCGCCTGTTAAGACGATTTTTCTCATAATTCCTCCTAGTTACTCTGTAGTATGGATTCCAGCGCCTGTGCAAGCTGGTCGGGGCAGGAAGTAGATTTATAGCCGCATTTGATTCCTTTTAACCGGGAGATAGCTTCCTCGATCTTCATTCCCTGTACCAGACTGGAAATCCCCTGAAGATTACCGTTGCAGCCTCCGGAAAAAGATACGGACTGTATTACACCATTGTTTACATCAATATCTATCGCTTTAGAGCAGACACCTTTCGGCACATATCTCATAATAATCCCTCCTGAATTCAGATAATATAAAGATAACAATTATTATAGCAAAAGATGCAAATAGTTTCCAGTATTTCCAATAAATTTCAAAAGTTCGTGTGGCAACAAGAATTTTGACGAAATATGTAAAACGATTTATCAACCGTAAGCAGGGAGATAATGGTATAATGGACACGAAAATAAGGAGCAGCAAAACGGACACAATCCGTACTGCCCAACTTTCGTACAGATCATTGAATGAACCTTCGGGAGGTACCGCATATGTTTTCGGAATATTTAAAAAACGCAATGCAAAATCTACATTACATAGGAATTGTTCTCCTGCTGCTAGGGATGAGCATTCTGTTCCAGATCGTGATCGGTGTGCTGTATCAGAAAATGTTACGGGAAACGGACAATATGGCAGTGACAGAACATAAATTGTTAAAGCAGTGCAAATTAAAATTTACAAATTGTTTTGAACTGAATGAAGGAAGTGTCAACATACCGGTTTTTGTCGATAAATTTTTAAATCAAATCCATTTCGCCGGAGTCTCCATGACGAATATCACACATCTGTCAGGCCAGTTTATGTTGTTTTCTATTTTTGCGGCTGGTGTTGGTGTATGTCAGGGTATTATAGACGGGAGTACTCTGGGTGAGCTGGTGCCTTATTATATTGTCAGTCTTTTTGGATTATACCTGTATTTTTCGATTTCTTCTCTTGTAGATGCAAAGGGGAAGAAAAATATGGTGCGGACAAACTTAATAGACTATCTGGAAAATCATCTGATCAAACATCTTCTCCTGTTGAAAGAAGAGGAAATGCAGCCATATATTTTGAAAGATGCTAAAGAGGACGAAACGGGGAACAGCTTGCCGCGTGAATCAACGGTGCAGACGGCAATCGCAGACGGAGAACAGGACGAGCAGGATGAATTGGAAGAGCTTTTAAGGGAATTTCTGGCATAAGCCGAAAGGGACATCCTTGAAAAAAAAGAATACCTTTGCTATACTGAAAACGTACCTTTGATAGACGAAGGTACGGGCAGTATACGAAATTTCGTAAAATAATGCGTGAAAAGGAGCGAGGTAAATGGGGAAAAAAGTAACATTTGACTATGCAAAGGCAGCGCCTTTTGTGAGTGAAAATGAAGTGGAAATGATGAAAAAACTGGTTTTAGATGCCAAAGAACTTCTTCTTTCCAGAGAAGGCGCTGGCAATGATTTTTTGGGGTGGATCGATCTTCCGGAAGATTATGACAAGGAAGAGTTTGCCAGAATTAAAAAGGCGGCAGAAAAAATTCAGAACGATTCGGAAATACTGCTTGTAATCGGTATCGGCGGCTCTTATCTTGGCGCAAGGGCGGCTATCGAATTTTTAAGACATAGTTTTTATAATATGGTAGATAAAAGTATTCGCAAGACACCGGAAATTTATTTCGTTGGTAATTCTATCAGCTCTACGTATATTAAGCATCTGATCGATGTGATCGGGGACAGAGACTTCTCAATCAATATGATCTCCAAATCCGGTACGACGACAGAACCTGCCATTGCGTTCCGTGTACTGAAGGAGCTGATGGAAAAGAAATACGGAAAAGAAGAGGCAGCGAAACGTATCTATGCGACGACAGACAAAGCGAAGGGTTCTCTGAAAAGTCTATCCACAGAGGAGGGTTATGAGACATTTGTTGTTCCCGATGATGTGGGAGGACGTTTCTCCGTATTGACAGCAGTAGGACTGTTACCGATCGCAGTCAGCGGGGCAGATATTGATAAATTGATGGAAGGGGCTCAGGCAGGAAGAAAACAGGCGATCGAGGCTGACTTTGCAGAGAATGACGCACTGAAGTATGCTGCACTGAGAAATATTTTATTGAGAAAAGGGAAAGCAGTTGAGATTCTTGCCAATTATGAACCGAATGTACATTTTGTTTCTGAATGGTGGAAGCAGCTTTATGGAGAAAGTGAAGGAAAGGATCAGAAAGGTATTCTGCCTGCAAGTGTGGATCTGACAACAGACCTTCACTCTATGGGACAGTTTATACAGGATGGCGCACGTATTATATTTGAGACAGTGATTGATGTTGAGACTTCCCGGGAAGAAATCTTGCTGCATGAAGAGCCGGTTGATCTGGACGGCCTGAATTATCTGGCAGGAAAGAGTGTGGATTTTGTTAATAAGAGTGCGATGAATGGTACAATTCTTGCACATACGGACGGACAGGTTCCTAACTTGATCGTACATGTACCGGAAGTCAGTGAATATTATCTTGGCCAGCTCTTCTATTTCTTTGAGTTTGCCTGCGGCGTCAGCGGATACCTGCTCGGTGTCAATCCGTTCAACCAGCCGGGTGTGGAAAGCTACAAGAAAAATATGTTCGCCCTTCTTGGAAAACCGGGTTATGAGGCGCAGCGAGAAGAATTACTGAAGAGATTATAAGAATCATACATTACGAAAGAAGTCTGTCCGACAAAGGAGATAGGATGAAAATTGTAATATTGGAACGGGACAGCGTCGGACGCGACGTGGATGTGAGCTGTTACGAAAAATTTGGCGAGGTGACAGCATATGCCAATACTGTGGAAAAACAGGTGGCAGAGAGAGTGATGGATGCGGATATTGTGATCGGCAACAAGGCGCCTCTCAATGAAGAAACGCTACGGGAAGCGGCAAATCTTAAACTGATCTGTCTGTTTTCTACCGGATATGACTGTGTGGATTTAGATTACTGTAAAAAAAGAGGCATAAAAGTTGCCAATGTTGTAGATTATTGTACCGATGCGGTCAGTCAGCATACATTTGCCATGTTGTTTTACCTGCTGGAACATTTGCGTCATTATGATGATTATGTAAAAGAGGGTGCCTATGGCGCGCAGGAGCGGTTTTCTAATTTTGATCTGCCTTTCGTAGAGCTCCGTGAAAAAATATGGGGAATCGTCGGTATGGGACATATCGGTCAGAAAGTTGCCGCCATTGCCAGAGCGTTTGGGTGTGAAGTTATCTTTTATTCGGCTTCAGGTAAAAGCACGTGTACTGATTACAGACAGGTGGATCTGGATACCTTGCTGAAAACAGCGGATTTTCTTTCTCTTCATTGTCCATTGAGTGAGCGGACGAGAGGGCTGATCGACAAAGATGCGCTGCATAAGATGAAAAAGACGGCAGTCTTATTGAATGTGGCGAGAGGGTCGGTTATTGTGCAGTCAGATTTATATTGGGCGCTGCAAAATGGAGAGATAGCGGCGGCGGGGCTGGATGTGTTGGAAAAGGAGCCGATCACTTCGGACAACTTACTGGGAAGAATTCAGGACAGTAATAAATTATTGATCACGCCACATATGGCATGGGCAGCAACAGAAGCCAGAGTCCGTATCGTAGAAGAAGTATATCAGAATATTGAAGCATATTTGCAGGGCAGAGACAGAAATATTGTTTCTTGTTGACCCTGACAAACAGAATTTATGAATAACGAGCCATCGCCGGTTGACGATGGCTCGCTCTGTCAATATGTACAAATGATAAGGATAAAATTAGGTAAAATTGCAGAAATTGCAGATGACAGATGGAAATAAACTTGACTGGAAACAGAAACCCGATATAATAAAACTATGAATTTCAAATTACGAAAATGAGTTTCATAATATGAAACTACCAGCAACAGGTTATTATGAGTGAAAGGGGAAAAGCATGAACACAGTTTTAGAAAAAATCCAAAAATTAGGGATTGTCCCGGTCGTTGTGTTGAATCATGTAGATGAGGCAGTGCCGGTGGCGAAGGCGCTCTGTGAAGGAGGACTTCCGGTAGCGGAAGTTACGTTCCGTACTGATGCAGCGGAGGAATCCATTCGCGTGATCAAACAGACATTTCCGCAAATGCTCGTCGGCGCGGGAACGGTTTTGACGACGGAACAGGCGCAGAGAGCGGTAGATGCAGGGGCGGAATTTATCGTCAGTCCCGGGTTCAATCCTGTGGTAGTGAAATACTGTTTGGAAAAAGGCGTGCCGATAACACCGGGTTGTAACAATCCATCTGTGATGGAAGCAGCGCTTGAACTGGGACTGGATGTTGTCAAGTTTTTCCCGGCGGAGGCTTCCGGAGGCCTGAAAGCGATCAAGGCAATGGCGGCGCCCTATGTGAATTTAAAATTTATGCCGACAGGCGGGATCAATGAGGACAATATCAATGAATATCTGGCGTTTCCAAGGATTATTGCCTGTGGTGGAAGCTGGATGGTGAGCAGCGATCTTGTAAAAAATAAAGAGTTTGATAAAATAGCGGAACTGACAAGGAAGGCTGTGATGACGGTACTCGGTTTTGAATTAAAGCATATCGGCATAAACTGTAAGAGCGAGGAAGAAGCGGACGGGACAGCAGACTTTTTTGCCAGAGCATTTGGTTTTGCAAAAAAACCAGGAAGCAGTTCTGTCTTTGCCGGTTCCTGTGTAGAAGCGATGAAAACACCATATCTCGGAGCCCAAGGACATATCGCCATCGGTACGAACAACATTGAGAGAGCAGTCAATTATCTGAGCGCGGTCGGCATTGCGACAGATATGGAAACGGCAAAATACAAAGACGGTAAGATGATTGCCGTTTATTTGAAAGATGAAATTTCCGGTTTTGCATTACACTTGCTGCAAAAATAAGAATTTGAGAACGGGAGGATAAACGATCATGGCTAAAAAAGTAGTGACATTTGGAGAAATTATGCTTCGTCTGGCACCGGAGGGATATTATCGTTTTGTTCAGGCGGAAACGCTCGGCGCAACTTACGGAGGTGGTGAAGCCAATGTAGCAGTATCTCTTGCAAATTATGGGTTTGACGCTTATTATGTGACAAAACTTCCTGTCCATGAGATCGGACAGGCTGCAGTGAATTCTTTGAGAAAGTTTGGAGTCTGCACAGACTATATTGCGAGAGGCGGTAAGAGAGTCGGTATTTATTTTCTGGAAAAGGGTGCATCACAGAGAGCTTCTAAAGTGATCTATGACAGAGCCGGATCTGCTATCGCGGAAGCAGCGAGAGAAGATTTTAACTGGAAGGAAATCTTTGCGGGAGCAGACTGGTTTCATTTTACAGGGATTACGCCTGCACTGAATGATGAAGTGGCAGCGATCTGTCTGGAGGCATGTCAGGCGGCAAAGGAAGCAGGCGTCAGGATCTCCTGTGATCTGAATTACAGAAAAAAATTATGGACAAAAGAGAAAGCCGGTCAGGTGATGGCTGAGCTTTGTCAGTACGTGGATGTCTGTATTGCGAACGAAGAGGATGCGGCAGATGTATTTGGTATTCATGCTTCCAACACAGATGTGACGACAGGAAAAGTGAATAAAGAAGGATACAAGGACGTGGCAAAACAGCTTGCGGATCGTTTCGGATTTGAAAAAGTGGCGATTACGCTGCGTGAATCGCTTTCTGCAAATGATAATAACTGGTCGGCGATGCTCTATGACAGAGGAGATTATTTCTTCAGTAAACAGTATCAGATGCACATCGTAGACCGGGTAGGCGGCGGCGACAGTTTTGGCGGCGGACTGATTTGTGCGGTTTTGAATGGCTACGACTCCCAGCAGATCATTGAATTTGCTACAGCGGCTTCCTGCCTGAAACATACGATCGAAGGCGATTACAATATGGTATCGATAGATGAAGTATTGACACTTGCCGGAGGAGACGGGTCAGGAAGAGTACAGCGATAAGGAACAAAGATAAAAGAAAGCCCTGACTTTAGTATAAAAAGAGTATCTTTTCATTTTATATTGAGAAGATACTCTTTTGTTTTATCGCATTTCTATGAAATTCTATTCCAATTACTCACGAAAACCGAGTTCACCGGATAGCTGTTGGCTGACAACAAGAATCAGAGTTGATAATTGGAGAATCCGTTCTTCCGACATTCTGACGGAGGGGGCGGAGATACTGACGGCATACTCGGCTTTTCCGGTATAATCTCTGACTGGTACGGCAATACAGCGAACGCCGATTTCATTTTCTTCATTATCAGTTGCATATCCGCGTCTGCGTATCAGTTCCAACTCATGTAGAAGCTGATCTATGTGGAGGATCGTGTATTGTGTTCTGGGCGCTACATCGGAATTTGACCAGATTGTACGAACTTCTTTTTCCGGCAGGGTAGACATGATGGCCTTTCCCACACCGGTACAGAACAGAGGACTGACCATTCCCACATAGGAGGCCATTTGAATGGAGCGACCTGTGTTGATTGGTTCCAGTTTATTGATATAGGAAATATCAGTCCCGATTCGTTTCACAAGATGTACTGTCTCACAGGTCTGCTCCATCAGATTTCTCAGATAAGGCTGTGAGATTGATAAAATGTCGATCTTCTGCAATATCTTGCCTGAGAGATTGATGATCTTCAGAGTCATATGATATTTTAATGTCGTTTCATCCTGGTTGACATACCCCATATAAATCAGAGAGTTTAACAGACGGTGTACGGTACTTTTGTTCATATCCAGCAGATGGCTGAGTTCCAAAAGGCCACAGGGACCTTCCTCAGACAGTGTTTCCATGACCTGGAATATTTTTCCTGCGGATTGAACCGGATTCTTTTCGCTATCCATATATGATGAAAGCCACTCCTTTTTCTCGCAGTAATTTTATAACTGAGCGATCATATGTTCCACGAGTTTTGCAGAATGTTCGGCTGCCTGCTTCTCAAATGTCGGGTAATCCATGTGTGCGCTGTCATCCGCCTTATCAGAAATCGCACGAATGATGACAAAGGGAATGTGATTCAGCCAGGAGGCGTGAGAAATTGCCGCACCTTCCATTTCTGTACAAAGGCTGTCCGGGAAATGTCCGAGAATACTTTTCTTTACATCCGGGCTGGAGACAAACTGATCGCCGCTGACGATTCTTCCCTCGAACACCTTAATCTCCGGATTGACAATCTCGCAGGAGGATCTGGCAATAGATGCCATTTGTTCGTCAGCCTTGAAAGAGAGTGTGCCGAGCTGCGGTACTTCTCCGACCGGATAACCGAAACCGGTTGCATCTACATCATGATAGAGTGTATCCGTGGAGACAACAATGTCCCCAATGTCTATGGAAGCATTCAGGGAACCGGCAACGCCAGTGTTGATAATATGTGTGACATGGAAAACATCTGCCAGAATCTGGACACAGATGCCGGCGTTGACTTTTCCGATACCGCTTCTGACGATAACGACAGAAACATCATTTAAAGTACCTTCCAGAAAATTCATGGAAGCCTTTTCCAGCGTACCTGTGATCTTCATATGACTTTTTAAAGTCTCTACTTCGATCTCCATCGCGCCGATGATACCGATCTTGTTCATGGGAAGTCCTTTCTATACGTCCTTTTCAGGATAGATCAAATGTGCCTCGTCAATGTGATACAATGTATTTTCCAGATAGCGGTTTGCGACATATTTGGCCATCGGAACATTGTGGTCGAGATAATTCCCGCAGTCCATCGGCTCCGCCCCAGGGAGCTCACCTTCGAAATCTCGGACGAACTCAAACATTCCGGTAATAAAGGATACAATGTCTTTGGAATCCAGATCTCCGGCCATCAGCAGATAGCAGCCGGTACGGCAGCCCATAGGTCCGAAATAGACAATTTTATCTTTCCAGGTTTCGTCATTTCTGGCGTATGTGGCACAGAGATGTTCCAATGTGTGCATTTCTGCCGTATTCATGCAGGGTTCGTCATTCGGGGATGTCATACGCAGATCAAATGTGGTGATCGTGGCATTTTCATAAGTATCCTTTCTGGATACATAGATACCGGGCTGTAATTTAATGTGGTCAATCGTAAAACTTGCAATTTTTTCCATTTTGTGCTCTCCTGTTTATTGTTATTATTTTTATTGGGGTCCCTGATATGTGGAGCTGTCAAGACCAAGGATAAAGACAAAGAGCGGATTCAGCAGGAACAGACCGATCGTAAAGCCGATCCCGTGTCCGAATGCCTTCGACAGCTTATAAAGCTGGATAACGAAAATACCGGTTATAACCAGGGAAAAAAGCGGATTGAGAAATAGGAACAGATCATTGATCCTGGTCAAGACAAAATTAATAATCGTGCAACCGAGCATGATCCAGTAAGGCCTGACATCCCAGGAAATCTTGTACAACATATATCCGCTGTAAAATGGTATCAGAGATTTCCATCCGTCCTCTCCGGCTTTTTCCAATATTTTCCAGGTACCGATCACAGAGAGTACTGTTGAGATCAGGCCTAGAACGGAGACAACAAGTAAGATACCAATAAATGCGGTAGCAAATGCCATTCTAATTCCCCTCTTTCGTATGCAGCGTCATGTTAATGAAACAATATCATCATACAAAAAAGGGCGGAAAAAGTCAATCAGACCTTAAACCGATAGCCTACGCCCCAGATTGTTTCGATATACTGAGGCTTTGACGTGTCAAATTCTATTTTCTCACGGATCTTTTTGATATGCACGGTAACAGTGGCGATGTCTCCGATAGAGTCCATATCCCAGATCTCACGGAAAAGTTCTTCTTTCGTGAATACATGGTTTGGATGTTCGGCGAGAAAGGTGAGCAAGTCAAATTCTTTTGTCGTAAAATTTTTTTCCTCTCCGTCTATCATCACACGGCGCGCGGTTTTATCAATACGGATACCACGGATCTCCACGATGTCGTTAGTCTGTGCCTGAGAGCCGACAAGCCGGTGATACCTCGACATGTGGGCTTTGACTCTGGCCACCAGCTCGCTGGGGCTGAACGGCTTGGTAATATAGTCGTCGGCGCCCAGTCCCAGTCCCCTGATTTTATCAATGTCTTCCTTTTTGGCGGAAACCATTAAAATAGGAATATTTTTTGTTCCGCGGATTTTCCGGCACACTTCAAATCCGTCAATGCCCGGAAGCATAAGATCGAGGATGATCAGATCGAAATCCTCGGCCAGCGCTCTGGCAAGGCCTGTATCTCCGGCATTCTCAATTTCCACTTCGAATTCGCTCAATTCCAGATAATCTTTTTCCAGATCAGCGATCGCTTCTTCATCTTCAATGATTAATATCCTGCTCATGGTCATCTACCTCTCTGTATTTTCTGATTACAAAATGGAGACAGGTGCCTTCATTTTCTTTGC
Source organism: Lachnospiraceae bacterium JLR.KK008 (assembly GCA_037015955.1). Taxonomy (NCBI): domain Bacteria; kingdom Bacillati; phylum Bacillota; class Clostridia; order Lachnospirales; family Lachnospiraceae; species Lachnospiraceae bacterium JLR.KK008. The sequence goes on along the minus strand of CP143548.1, from coordinate 3,093,694 downwards.
TTGTTGCCCAGATATATCCTCCGTGGTCTTCGACGATCTTCTTGACAATCGAAAGACCGATACCGCTTCCCCCTTTTGACGAGTTACGGGAAGCGTCCGTGCGGTAAAACCGCTCAAAGATATTGCTGAGATCTTTGGCGGCAATGCCTTTGCCATTGTCTTCGATCTCGACCCGGATCGAATCGATCTCATCTAAAATGCGGATGTCTATGACGCCTTGCGGCTTATCCATATATTTGACGCTGTTACTGATAATATTGTTAATCACGCGCTTTAACTGTTCGGGATCGGCGATAATTCTCGTAGAGGGATTGACGAGGTTCGAATAATTTAACTGTATGTGTTCGGATTCCAGATCGAACCCCACTTCTTCCACGCAGTCCCGAAAGTATTCGTTTACATTGATTCTGTGGAAATTGTAAGGAATACGGTTGGAGTTAATGCCTGAATAAAATGTCAGCTCATTGATCAGCCGGTCCATATCATTTGCTTTGTTGTATACCGTCTGAATATATTTTTTCATTTTTTCCGGGGTATCGGCGACACCGTCCATGAGGCCTTCCACATACCCTTTGATGGCGGTGATCGGTGTTTTCAGATCATGAGAAATGTTACTGATCAATTCCTTGTTATGGCGTTCTCCCATAACCTGTTCTTCGATACTCTCCTTCAGACGAAGACGCATGTCTTCATAGTTGCGAAACAGATCGCCGAACTCGCCTTTCTCCTCCGTAGAGAGAGAATAGTCGAGATTGCCTTCGGCAATTTTCTGCATAGCAATGTTCAGATTGCGGACCGGCTGAAATACGCTTTTGTGTATCCATCTAGTCAACATGGCCGCCGTGAAGATCAGGATCAGGGCGATGGCGATCATCATATCGGTCAGAAACGATTTGGAAGACATGTTGTTGATTGGAGTGACGAGGAAAAAACTGCCCTGCGAACCATCTGCAAAGAGAAAATCGGCCTGCTTCACAAGTTTCTGTAATTGACTATAATAGTAACCGGAGTCAGGGTGGGAAATACCATGACCATAGGAAGGCAAGTCTTCAAAAATCCGTTCGGCTGCCTTTACATTGCCTGCATAATAGAGTGTCGCATCTTTTCGTACTATAATATAGGAAGCCTTTTCGCTGGCTTCTGCATTTAAAGCAGACAGAAAATCCACTTTTTCCAGTTTTTCCGGTGTCTTTTCGATAATATCCAGAAAACGATAAAATAAAGATGCGGTCTGCTCTCCACCTGACTGAATGGAATTGGAGAATGTTTCGTAATCGATTGTCTCGAAGCCATATTCACGCTGAAGCGTACGGACAATATGCAGCCCGAGACTCAGATAAACAACTGTCATCAGAACGAGGGGTAAAATGACCATCGTACCGAACGTTATAAATAGTCGTGTTCGTAATTTCATAAGAAACCTCTTCTCCGAAATACCTATGTTGAGTATATCATGGTCTGTCATAGTTTTTATAAAAGCAACATGATATTATTCTAAAATGTTTATTAAGAATTGACAATAAGGAAAAAATATAATATTTTATTATTAGATATAAAAACAGTAATAATTTCTATTATTTATCTATATAACAATATAAGGTTTAAGGAGAATTTATGGCGATAAAATACAGCAGGCAGCGAGAAGCGATCAAAGAATTTCTCTGTGGGAGAACAGATCATCCGACAGCAGATCAGGTATATATGGAAGTGCGCAAAGAATTCCCCAATATCAGTCTGGGTACCGTATACAGGAACCTGACATTACTCGCAGAACTTGGTGAAGTTGCGAGAATTAATGTCGGAGATGGTGTTGATCATTTTGACCCCAATACTTCCATGCACTATCATTTTATATGCAGAGAGTGCGGTTGTGTACAGGATCTGGGGCTGGAGAATATAACAAAAATCAATGAAATGGCGTCAAAGAGTTTTGACGGAGAGATCAGCGGCAGCGTTACATATTTTTATGGTACGTGCGGAAAATGTATGAAAAAGAACCTCTCCTGAGTAAAAACAGGAATAAAACTCCTGTTACAGGGCATTCTTTAAGCAGATAGAAAAGATTGCCATCAAAAGAAAGGGAGTAATCATATGAAATATGTATGCCAGGTGTGCGGTTATGTCCATGAAGGAGAAAAACCACCGGAGAGATGCCCGGTCTGCAATGCACCGACAGAGAAATTTAACGCGCAGACAGATGGAGAAAGCTGGGCAGCGGAACATGTGGTAGGGATCGCCAAAGGTGTCAGCGAAGACATTATGGCAGACCTGCGGGCCAATTATAATGGTGAGTGCGCGGAAGTCGGAATGTATCTTGCGATGTCGAGAGTGGCGCACAGAGAAGGGTATCCGGAGATCGGGCTTTACTGGGAGAAGGCAGCCTGGGAGGAAGCCGAACATGCCGCCAAGTTTGCCGAACTGTTAGGGGAAGTCGTAACTGATTCCACGGAGAAAAATCTGAAAATGAGGGTGGAAGCGGAACACGGTGCGACCGGCGGCAAGTTTGACCTTGCAAAACGTGCGAAAGCGCAAAATCTGGACGCCATTCATGATACCGTTCATGAGATGGCCAAAGATGAGGCGAGACATGGCAAGGCGTTTGCGGGATTGTTAAAGAGATATTTCGGATAATCCGGAAATTGCACAGAACAATAAAAGGTTATGAATGAGAGATTGTGGAGGAATGGATGTATATACATCTGTTCCTCTTTTTTGTTAAAATTTGCGGTTCGTATATCGTGGACTTATAATTGGGTATATGATACGATCTATATAATAATCACACGAAGAAAAGGAGGATATGGCAATGCGGTACATGAATATAAAGCAGGGACCTAGCCAGATTTCGGAAGTCGCGCTGGGAGCCTGGAGAATGGGAAAATTCCCGCTGGAGGAGGCGGTACCGGTCGTGGAGGCTGCGCTGGAAGAGGGAATCAATTTTTTTGATAACGCTGTCTGCTATGCGGGAGGGAAGTCGGAAGCATTTTTTGGTCATGCGATGAGAGAACTGAAGGTGGAGCGTGAGAAGATCTATATTCAGAGTAAGGTAGGGATCGATTCTGTCAATGGCAAGTTTGACTGGTCGGAGAAATTTATTCTCGATTCCGTGGAAGAGAGCTTGAGACGAATGGACACGGATTACCTGGATGTGCTCCTTCTGCATCGTCCGGATCTGCTCTTCGACCCTGATGAAGTCGCTGCTGCGTTTGACAAGCTGTATACGAGCGGTAAAGTAAAATATTTTGGAGTCAGCAATCTGAAACCGATGCAGATTGCTCTGCTGGAGAAATCAGTCAGTCAGAAACTGATCTTTAACCAGTTACAGTTTTCGGTGACAGATGCACAGTTAATCGATCATATTTTATATATGGATCAGGTGGCGGAGGGGCCGAGAAGTGCGGGCTTACTGGCAAACTGTCAAAACGGCGACGTCCTGGATTACTGTCGTCTTCATGACATAACGATTCAGCCATGGTCGCCGCTCCAGTTTGGGTTCAAGCAGGGGACTTTTTTGGGGCGCAGAGATGTGTTTCCGGAGCTGAATGATAAACTGGATGAGCTGGCAGAGAAATATGAGGTTCCGCAGGCGGCAATCGCGATCGCCTGGATCCTGCGCCATCCGGCACATATGCAGCCGCTTCTGGGAACAATGAATCCGGCGCATCTGGCGGACGCGGCGAAGGGCAGTGGTATAGATCTGACACGTCAGGAATGGTATGATCTGTATCTGTCCTGCAGGGGGAGATTTCTGCCTTAATTATACACAGACAAGTATATCGATAACAGGAACGGAAATGAAAAAAGGGACGGTATCTCGGAACAGACCGGAAGATACCGTCCTTTTATTTTATGCCTTTAAAATGCCGCCGGCAAAAAACTGCGGCAGATGAAAGTCCGGTTTGGGGGACTGGATCGGCGCATAACTTGCAAAATGAGTCATCTCTTCTCCCTCTGCGAGTTTAAAGAAATTCAGGCGTATATTCGTTCCATTTTCCGCGTGAAAATCCGGGAAATATTGAGTGAGAACAGTCTGCGGAAAAAGCAGAGTGATCTGCCAACGGTCCGGCAGGATCTCCACATTACGGGTAATCTGACTTAGCTGTTCTTCCGTAAAGAAAGTGCGGCCATGTCTGCCGTCTCCGTATTTGGCCAGAAGAGCGCCTCTGGAATTAAACTCGAAGTTAAAGTAAAAATTGGAAGGCGGGCAAAGTGCCAGAAAGGCCTCCATGGCGCTGTCCAGGTAGACCGGATCATTATCTCTGCCATAATGGCAGACTGGATCGGTTTCCATACAGCTCATCTTCAGATAAAAGCCCTGTCCGTTCAGATATGCCATTTGCCCGAATGTTTCCGGCCGGTAATCTCCGCCCCAGTTGAATTGATCGACATGGAAAACGGGGCAGTGTTCCAGTTCCGACGTGTCGTTGATTATATGAATGGTGTATTCCATCTGCGTCCTCCTTGATATATTCTTGTACCCATCATAGCGTAAACCCGTTTTTATTGCAACATTGTTCTGATTTATCCGCATATTCCTTGCCGGATGGTATTGCCATGCTATAATATTTATGATTACGGGGATTGGTATGGTATCAATCAGCATGATTGGGGGGACAGGATGTGCAGGAACGAGAGAAAGACAAAAATAATATATGAAGATAACGGGATACTTGTATGCCGGAAGCCTGCCGGACTTGCAGTGCAGACGGCCGCAGGGTATCAGAGCGATATGGTCAGTGAGCTGAAAAACTATCTCAGCCGTATGACAGGGGAAAAGAATCCTTATCTGGGAGTGGTCCATCGGCTTGACCAGCCGGTGGAAGGGCTGCTTGTATTTGCCAGATCAAAGAGAGCAGCCGCCAGCCTGAGTAAACAGCTCACAGAAGGAAGATTGAATAAAAAATATCTGGCAGTGCTCGCCCGTATTCCGGAGGAAATGGAGGGGCAGAGAGTTGATTATTTAAAAAAGGACAGTCGGACCAACCGGGCACTGGTAGTGCCGGAGCGGGATCAGGAAGGGAAACGGGCAGAATTGTTTTACCGGGTCGTGGAAGAGCGGGAGCCTTACGCACTGGCGGAGATCGAGATTCGGACAGGCCGCTTCCATCAGATCCGCGTACAGATGGCGCACATGGGGTGTCCGCTGTCTGGAGACAGAAAATATGGAAAGACGGAAGATGGCAGTGAGAAAGGGATCATCGGGCATCAGGGAATCGGGCTGACAGACAGCGGGCTGGCTCTCTGCGCGAATGAACTGTCATTTGAAAATCCTTTGACCGGAAAGCGGCAGCAGTTTGCCGTGAGGCCGGAAAATGCGGCTTTTGCAAGATTCACGTATAAAATGATGGAAACCGCAGGATACTAATCAGGGTGATTGTATTGAGACAGTTCTGGTCGGGAAACTATAAAAAATACATAACAGGGGTTATGACAGCGGTGTCGGTTTTTCTTTGTGTGAAATATATACTGCCGCTTGTCATGCCCTTTTTTATTGCTCTGTGTCTGATCTCTGTGATGCAGCCACTGCTGCGGAAATTAGAGTGCAGACTGCATATCGGTAAAAATATTCTCGTCGGTGTGATTTTGCTGACAGTACTCTGCGTGATTACTGCTCTCCTATGGTATACGGCTACGGTTTTGTTGGAGCAGGTTCGGATCATGGCAAAAAATATTGATATGTATGAGGCATATTTCTCCAGATTCATTCATAATTGCTGTTACCGCATGGAGAGAGGAATGGGTATCAATGCGGGTGCGATGGAAGAGCTGATATTGGCACGGGTGGACAGCTTTACAGCGGATATGAAAGTCAAAGCGTTTCCAAAACTGATGAATCATTCGGTTTCATATGCGAAAATGGTCTGTTCAGGGGCGGCTTTTTTGCTTATGACCTTTATCGCGACGATTCTGCTGGCTAAAGATTTTCGAAAAATACGGGCGGATCTGCGACGGTTTGGATGGTATACGAGAGCGGAGGAAGTTGGGACGGAAATTTTGGGAATGGCAGCGCATTATTTGAAGGCGCAGGCGATTATTATGTGTGTGATCACCGCCATCTGTGTCACCGGCCTTTGGTCGTCGGGGATCAGGTACGGTGTAATGGCTGGCATTCTGGCGGGGGTACTTGATGCGCTGCCTTTTATTGGGACAGGCTGTGTATTGATTCCAATGGCCATCTGGCAGTTGGTCCAGGGGAATTTCTGGCTGTCAGGCTGGATTGTACTGCTTTACGGTGGCTGTGCGCTTTCGCGTGAATTTCTGGAACCGAAACTGATCGGTGAAAAAATGGGTATCTATCCGGTTATTATACTGATGGCCATTTATACAGGAATCAAACTGTATGGATTGTCCGGTGTGATCTGGGGGCCTTTTTCTTTTCTGCTCATCAGGGAAATTTATCAAAAAGTAGTGTATTTGCAGGAGAATGATTGACATTTTCATAGCTTTATATGAGAATATGGATAGAGTATTCTGGTATTAACCAAATAAAGGAAAAGAGGAAACATATGCGAGTATTAGTGATCAACTGTGGAAGTTCTTCCCTGAAGTACCAACTGATCGACAGTGACACGGAAGAAGTTCTGGCCAAAGGATTGTGTGAGAGAATCGGCATCGACGGCAGTGCGATCACCCATCAGCCTGTGGGTGGAAGCAAAGTGAAAACGGAAGTGGACATGCCGGACCACACGATGGCTGTTAAATATGTCATTGAAAAACTGACAGATCCGTCAGTTGGTGTAATAAAAAGTCTGGATGAGATTGATGCGGTGGGTCATCGCATCGTGCACGGCGGCGAGAAATTCGCGGGCAGTGTGATCATCAATGAGGAAGTGATGAAAGAGATTGAGGCGTGCAGCGACCTGGCACCCCTTCATAATCCGGCCAATCTGATCGGAATCCGTTCCTGTCAGAAAAATATGCCGGGCGTACCGATGGTTGGCGTATTTGATACGGCCTTTCATCAGACAATGCCAAAAAAGGCTTATTTATATGGGCTTCCCCATGAGTACTATGAGAAATTCAAAGTACGGCGTTACGGCTTTCATGGTACAAGTCATGATTTTGTATCGACACGTGCGGCAGAGATTGTTGGCAAAAACAGAGAGGAGCTGAAGATCATTGTCTGCCACCTGGGGAATGGCGCGTCGGTATCTGCGGTGGACCATGGAAAAAGTGTGGATACTTCCATGGGTCTGACTCCATTGGAGGGTCTGATTATGGGAACCCGCTGTGGGGATCTGGACCCGGCGATCATCTCTTTTCTTGCAGGTAAACTGGAAGTGAGCGCTGAGGAAGTCATTTCTATCTGTAATAAAAAATCAGGCGTCCTCGGGTTATCGGAATTTTCCAGTGACTTCCGCGATCTCGCTGAGGCGGCGGAGAACAATGAGAAGGCAAAGACTGCGCTGGAGGCTTATGCGTACCGGGTAGGAAAATATATCGGCGCTTACACCGCAGCGATGAACGGTGTCGATGTGATCGCTTTTACGGCGGGTGCCGGAGAAAACAATGCGGAGATCAGAACGTTGATCGGGCAATATATCGGATATTTGGGTACTAATATCGATCCGGAAAAAAATAAAATGAGAGGTGAGGAAGTCATTTTATCGGATGAAGGTTCCCGGGTGGTAACGATGGTGGTACCGACCAACGAGGAACTTGCGATCGCAAGAGAAACGGTGCGTCTGGTGAAATAGCGGAAAAGGATACAAAGGCAAAAACAGTTTTAGGGTGATACAAAAGGAGAAAAAAGATGGCAGATTTAAAAGGAACAAAGACAGAAGCTAACTTACAGGCAGCATTTGCAGGAGAGTCACAGGCACGAAACAAATATACGTACTATGCTTCCAAAGCGCGTAAAGACGGATATGTGCAGATTGCCAATATATTTGAAGAGACGGCGGCCAATGAAAAGGAACATGCAAAGATGTGGTACAAGCTGCTGCATGACGGTATCGGTTCCACAATCGACAATCTGAAGGCAGCAGCAGAGGGCGAGAATTTTGAGTGGACAGATATGTATGCCGGGTTTGCGAAAGAAGCGAGAGAAGAGGGATTTGAGGAGATCGCCGTTTTGTTCGAAGGAGTGGCAGCGATCGAGAAAGAGCATGAGGAACGGTATCGGAAACTGCTCGCCAATATAGAAGGAGATCTGGTGTTCTCCAGGGACGGTGATGTCGTATGGCAGTGCACAAACTGCGGCCATATCTGTGTCGGGAAGAAAGCGCCGGAAGTTTGTCCGGTATGTGCACATCCTCAGGCGTATTTCCAGGTGAAGGCGGACAATTATTAAAGACAGACGCCGCCGCTGACAGTGGCGGCGAGGAGGATCTATGGCAAAATATAAATGCAGTGTGTGTGGCTACCTATATGATGAAGAGAAAGAAGGAAAGCCTTTTGCTGAATTGGAACAGTGTCCGATCTGCGGACAGGCAGCAGCCGTATTTGAAGAACAGAAAGAGATAACGATCCAGACAAATGAATATCGTTATATGAAAGAAATACAGCAGATGGCGGCTACCGGCAAACCTGTCATTGAGGCGATGGGCACGAAGATGAAAATGCCGGACTGGGATGACATTGTGATTCTCGGGGCACAGCTCAATCCTCCTCCGCTGGAGGAACATGCGCCGGTGGATTCAGTGACTGTGATCGGAAGACATGCGAAAAAACCAATGGTGCTGTCGGGTCCGGTGTACATTTCCCATATGTCGTTTGGTGCGTTGTCAAAAGAAGTGAAAACAGCCCTGGCAAAGGGCAGCACCATGGCGGGAACCGCCATTTGCAGCGGCGAGGGAGGCATCCTTCCGGAGGAACGAGACGCAGCTGCAAAGTACATATTTGAGTATGTGCCGAATCTGTACAGTGTGACGCCGGATAATCTGAAGAATGCGGACGCCATTGAGATCAAGATCGGCCAGGGAACAAAGCCCGGCATGGGAGGTCATCTGCCAGGCGAAAAGGTCACACCGGAGATTGCAAAGATCAGGAACAAACCGTTGGGTCAGGATATTATCAGTCCGTCTAAATTTCCGGACATCAATACAAAAGAAGATTTGAAAGACCTGGTGGATCAGCTTCGGTTTGCTTCTGACGGCAGGCCAATCGGTATTAAGATAGCGGCAGGAAAGATTGAGAAAGATCTGGAATATTGTGTATTTGCGCAGCCGGATTTCATTACGATCGACGGACGGGGTGGCGCCACGGGTGCAAGTCCGCGTCTTGTCCGCGATGCGACGAGTGTACCGACCGTATATGCCCTGCACCGCGCCAGAAAATATCTTGACAGTGTGGGAAGCGACATCAGTCTTGTGATCACAGGCGGTCTGCGGGTGTCATCAGATTTTGCCAAAGCATTGGCGATGGGAGCGGATGCGGTAGCGATTGCCAGTGCAGCGATGGTGGCGGCAGCCTGCAGACAATATCGCATTTGCGGCAGCGGAAAGTGCCCGGTAGGCGTGGCAACGCAGGACCCGGCGCTCCGTGAAAGATTAAAGGTGGATGCCTGTGCACAGAGGGTTGCTAACTTTTTGAACTGTTCTTTTGAGGAACTGAAGACATTTGCGAGAATCACGGGACATGAACGGCTGCATGATCTGAATCTGGAAGATCTGGCAACGATCAGCAGAGAAATTTCAGAGTATACGGACATTGTACACGTCTGAGATGTGATATGTTGTGAACTGTAGATGTAAACAGTTTAGCACGAAGAAAGCAGTTGTATATGGAAAGTGATGAAGAATGCAATGCTATGAAGTGGTTAAGGGGGAACAAAATTCCCCCATTGCATTAAAAATACCAATGTGTAATTTTGAAAAATTCAATATCAGGGATTGACAGAACAGAAGAAATGAGTTTTCACCGTACATCTTGTTACGGCTTGCTCGTTTCTTTTTTTATTGCCAGAATATCATACAGATATTTCCTTTCATTTTCAGCATGGTTAAATAAAAGAGATTTATTCATAAATTTTGGGAAAAATGAGACGAATATTTGTGAATTGACCAAAAAAGGGAAAATAATGTCGTTTTATGCAGAAAAGGTTGTGATTGTGGCAAAAATAGGGATAATGGAAATTGTCATTGATTTCACAGAACGGAAAAAAGAAAATATTGCTGATCAAATGGAGGAGATATTATGAAAAAGAGCGTATTAAAAAAGATGTTTGCGTTGTCTGTGCTTATGTCTGTTGGTATTCTGTTGACTGGCTGCTCTGGTACAGCAGCAGGACCTTTGGAGAGTACACCGACGGGAAGCAGCACAGACGCGATGCAGGGGAGTGCCTCGAGTGCAGGAGGGGCGGAATCCGGAACAAACCATATCAGTGATAAGTTGTCCGATAAATTGGTAATTGATGCGGAGATAGTTTTGCCGAAAGAGCAGGTATATAGCGTGTATGCGTTGACAAAGCAAGCGTTTCCGAGAGAAGATTTAGATGTTTTTTTCGGAGCGTCGGAAGCAGTCGTAACGGTTCACCCGGAATGGGTGGGGGCATATTCTGCAAAAACGGAAGAGGGCGGATACTTTAGTACGGATCCCTATGGAAATTTTACATATGCCAAGGACGAGGAAAGGGACAACTACATCGTATATTTGGTGGAATCCGCATATTATAATGCTGGCAGTTGTTCTTTCCAGAAGGAAGAAATACCGGATTTGTCCTTCCTAAACGCAGACAATGCCATTCAGATGGGTAAGGAAAAGATTAAGGAACTGACCGGACAGGATTCAGAGGTTCTTGTTGCTTATGCTCTGAACCGGGAAATACTGACAGAGTTGGAGGAGGAGTATAGGCAGACTAAGAAATACCAGGAAGATGCACAGAGAGGAAAAGAAACTACGGTCGATGGCTGGTCGGACGCAGATGAGATATACTATATGGAGTATGAACTGACGAAGGATGGTCTGCCAATTTATAGCGGCATCAATGAGCCGGGCATATCCATGGCAGTGGAAACCTTTTGGACGGCTGAAACCCGAATCACTATGTTGCTTGATAAGGATGGGATTCGCTATATAGTCAGTAGGGGTGGAATTTTTGATGTCAGCCCGGAAGCAGAGGCGCAGACGATTATCTCAGCGGAGGCCGCACTGGAAGCGGTAGAGGAAATTTATATAAATACCATATTGAGCTCGCAGATTACAATCTCCCGGATATGGCTGGAATATGTCGTTGTACCGGACTGGGAAGAGAAGGAACAGTATAAGCTGGTGCCTTATTGGTGTGTGCAGATAGATTCGCCTTCGGGAAACAGCAGTGCGGAGCGGATCAATGCGATAACGGGAGGTAATCTATCCTATGGAGAATAAAAGGGCATTGCCTCGTCTGCCTAGTGCTGCTTATGATAGCAGGAAAGAAGAAATACTGCATGTCCAAAGTGCTTACGACGTTCCTGCCGGGAGCTCCTTCGGTATCGGCAGGTGGGATTACTTTTATCCTCCCAATACTTCTCTGAGATAAGAAGCGCATATTGTGTAAGTGATACGTTCATCTGTGCGTTCCTGCGCATAAAAATACGGCAGACAGGTAATTAATTCCCGTCCGCCGTATTTGTTTTATCTTGTTATTGATTCAGTTTTTTACTCTGTTTCCCGGATCGCTTTGCGTACCGGAAGAATACATCCCGGTGATACGGAAAGCTCGTCGAGTCCCATCTTGAGGAATGTTTCTGTCAATGCAAGATCGGCGCCAAGTTCACCGCAGATACCCGCCCAGATGCCCGCTTTGTGAGCGTTGTCTGCTACCATCTGGATAAAGCGAAGCACAGCCGGATGGTGAGCATCATAAAATACGTCAAGTTTTGCGTTCTGACGATCAATGGCCAGTGTATACTGGGTCAGATCATTCGTGCCGATACTGAAGAAATCTACTTCTTTTGCCAGCTCATCGCTCATGAGAGCCGCCGCCGGTGTCTCGATCATAATCCCTTCTTCCACATGCCCTAAAGTAAAGCCTTCTGCGATCAGCTCTTCTCTCACTGATTTGGAGATTTCTTTAATCTGGCGAACTTCTTTTACGGAAATGATCATCGGATACATGATCGCGAGATTTCCATATGCGCTTGCGCGGAAGAGAGCACGAAGCTGCGTGCGGAAAATCTCAGGCTGAGTAAGGCAGATACGGATCGCGCGATAGCCAAGAGCCGGGTTGTCCTCTTTGTCTAAGTGGAAGTAATCGACCTGTTTGTCAGCGCCGATGTCGAGTGTACGGATAATAACTTTTCTGCCGCCCATCGTTTCCACAACTTTTTTGTATGCCTGGAACTGTTCCTCCTCGGTAGGATAATTGTCGGACTCCAGATACAGGAATTCACTGCGGAACAGCCCAATGCCGCCGGCATCATTTTCCAGTACGGATACAAGATCGCCCGGATTACCAATATTGGCATACAGCTTGATCTTTTTTCCTGATTTTGTGACGTTTTCTTTTCCCTTTAGTGTTTGAAGCAGCTGTTTCTGCTGATCATCCTCTGACTTCTTCTTGAAATAGCCTTCCAAAGTATCCATATCGGGATCAATCAGGAATTTGCCTTCATAACCGTCAACAACACCGATCTTGCCATCCCATGACGAATCGATGTCCACACCTACCAGCGCAGGGATTCCCATTGTTCTGGCAAGAATGGCAGTGTGAGAGTTGGCGGAACCGAGCCGGGTAACAAATGCCAGCAACTTGCTTTTATCCATCTGTACCGTTTCGCTGGGAGCCAGATCCTCGGCAACGATGATTACCGGCTCGTCGCCGATGTCATTGTCTTCCGTGCCACCGCATAAAATAGTAACGACACGTTCCGTAATATCTTTGACATCTGCGGAACGGGCTTTGAAATACTCATCATCCATATTAGCAAACATCTCTGCGAAATTATCACCGGTAATTGCTGCGGCGTATTCCGCATTGACACTCTGTGTCGTAATGATGTTATGTATGGATTCATTGTAATCATCATCCTCTAACATCATAGCGTGTACGTTAAAGATTTCTGCGTTCGCCTCGCCGACTTCCACGAGTGCCTTTTCATACAGTGCATTCAACTGCTCAATAGCAGTCTCTTTCGCTGACTCGTATCGTTTGATCTCATCATCAGGGTTTTCGATTTTGATACGGGCGACTTTGTTTTCTGACTTGACATGGAATTTGATTTTACCAATGGCGATGCCATTAAAAATCTTCTTTCCTGTTCTTTCTTCCATTCTGTTCCTCCCTACAGGTTAGCTTTAAAGAACGCTTCCATTTTTGCAGCGTTTGCCGCTTCATCGCCACCTTCGATCGTCACGGTAACAGTATCCCCCTGTTTTACGCCAAGTCCCATAAGAGCCATCAGCTTTTTTGCCTCTGCACTTTTTCCGTTCTTGGTGATGGTAATCACAGAGTCATACTGTTTTGCCTCTTTTGCCAGATTTCCTGCCGGTCTTGCGTGGATACCTACAGGATCTGTAACTGTGTACTCGAATGATTTCATAAGTTTCTCTCCTTTACATAATATAATTTTTTGCATGTATCATTATTGTCAGTGATCTCCCTGACCATAATAAGCGTTTGGTCCATGCTTGCGCATAAAATGTTTGTCCAGAATGCAGGACGGGGCCGGTTCTGCTTTGGGGTTGATCAGCTCGGTGAACATATCCATTTTTGCGACTTCTTCCAGAACGACAGAGTGGTAAACAGCCTGTGCGGCATCTTTTCCCCAACTGAAAGGACCATGGTTGTGGCAAATGACGCCGGGTACATGCACCGGATTGATGCCTCTTTGATGAAATGTTTCCACGATCACATTTCCGGTGTTGGATTCATAGTCTTCTTTGATTTCTTCCGGAGTCAGATTGCGCGCACAAGGTACCGGACCATAGAAGTAATCCGCATGAGTCGTGCCATATGCGGGAATATCACGGCCGGCCTGTGCCCATGCAACCGCATGAGGACTGTGTGTATGGACAATACCGCCGATCTCGGGAAAAGCGTTGTAGAGAATACGGTGAGTCTTCGTGTCGGAAGAGGGGTTGAGTTTTCCTTCGACTTTATTGCCCTGCAGGTCCATGACGACCATATCTTCCGGCGTGAGATCTTCATATTCAACACCGGAAGGTTTAATAACAAAGAGTCCCTTTTCCCGGTCGATTCCGCTTACATTTCCCCATGTATATGTGACGAGGCCCCTGCGCGGCAGTTCCATGTTTGCATCATATACTATTTTTTTCAGTTCTTCCAGCATCATGAATACCTCCTAGTTTGTAATGGTATACAGAGCAACTTCGTTGATCTCACGATTCGTTGCCACGATTACGTCATTTCCGGCTTTGTTGACAAAATGCAGCGCGTTTGCGCACCCTGTGTTTTCATCAATCGATTCGGTGCGATAGGTTCCTGCCTGTGCGTCCCAGGTGATGGCTATGGTATTTTTGGTTCCCTTACGCCATCCCACAATCCATGTCGGCCTGCCGAGAAGTTCACATGCCCAGGTAGCGTGAATCATCTCAGTTTCCGATTCAGGCCGGTCATATTTCCATTGGGGAACATAGTTATTATGCTCATCTAAATGATAAATAGTCAGGGAAGAACCATGAAAAGGACCAATGCAGCCAAGTTCCGCTTTTCCGTCCCCGTCGAAATCCAGAAGAACGGCATCACTGCAGGGAACGCTGCTGATCTGTGTCACCGCCCAGTCCGCACCGGGAACAGCCGGCGGATCAAAGAGAAAGGCACCTTCTTCACAGCCAACAAGAGCGGCATCGTGCCCGCCGTGCTTTACAAGGGAATATCCGTGATTTTTTAACATGCCATCTTTGATAAGAGTCAATCTCAGTGGATGCTCATTATCAAAAGCGGACAGGTCGGATGGCAATGGTGCGCCATAACAGGCACCCTTAAAACGCCAGTCATTTTTATATTCATGCCCGGTCTTCAGGCAACAGACGATCAGATAATTGATTCCGCCACGCTTTAAAATACCAAAGCGATGGACAAAAGGAGCGCTGCACAAAGTGCGTATTTCCCAGTCATTTTTTGCCCTGGGAGTAGCGATCACGATTCTGGCCTCCAGAGAATCATTGGGAGAATAAAATTTATGTGTGGCGAGAAACTGGCCGTCAGAGCCGGGAACCTGGGCCATTGTCATAACCCCGCCGGGCTGTGTCCACACGGTTTCAAGCTGTGTCCCGTCTTCTGCAAAAAGATAGCAGGGGTCCTGCTTTTCTGCGGCTACGAGAAAACAATGTTCTCCCTGATAAGTAAGCTGCGCAATGGAATAACATTTGTTAAGATCGGAAATGACTTTTTTTTCAATTTTCATTCAATTCTCCTTATACTATAGAATAACAGAGCTACTGTTGTTTGTCCAGAATAACGCGCATGTTGCTGCATGCAAATTTAATATCATTCATCCAGTCAGTCCGGCCCACATCCCACATTTCCGTGACAAAACGACGAATGCCAAGATCCCAGGCTTTTCTGATAATCGCTTCAAAATCTACATGTCCGGTGAGAAAAGGAATTTCTCTGAATTTTCCGGGGACGGTTTCTTTTAAATGGAGGGCAAAAATGTGGCCGCGTCCGGTCTCCAGATCGTCTAAGACGCTGGAATGATAACTGACGGCGGCGTTGGTCAGATTGCCGGAATCGGGATAAATACCCAGATAGGGATTATTAATAATTTTTACATACTTCATGGCCTTTTCCGTCGTATTCATGAACTCTGTCTCCATAGTCTCAAACCCCATAACGATCCCTTTTTCCGCTGCCATCAATGTAGCTTTTTCCAGATTCTCGCGAAACAGACGCTCGCTCTCTTCGGTCCGGGGTTCATAATAGACATCATATCCGGCCAGTTGGATGATGCGGATGCCAAGATCATCGGCCAACTGGATTGCCTTTTCCATGATCTCCATACTGCGTCTGCGAATATCGGGGTCAGGATCTCCAAAGGCATATTTGCGGTGGCCGGACAGGCACATGCTGCGCAGCGGAACGCCTACTTCCTGCATGGTCCTGACAAGTTCCGACCGCTGTGAACTGCTCCAGTCCAATCTTGCCAGCTTTTCGTCGGTCTCATCAATACTGATTTCGACAAAGTCATAGCCGCATTCTTTGGCACATTCCAGCTTTTCTTTCCAGTTCATTGTTTTGGGCATGGCTTTTTCATATAAGCCAATCAAATAAGCTCTCATGTACAACCTTCCTTTCGTGTTTAGTATATGAAATATGGCGCAGTCGCATTCTGAAAAACAAACATGAACGAACATTTATACGAACATAAAATTCGTCATAAAAGAAAATAAAACATTTTCTGAAAAAATAAAAATGCGCACATATTTTTTGATAAAGTTGATTATAATAGCTAAATTAGACATTTTCAACTGAAAAAAGGATGATTTTTATGGCGTTATCTATTTTTGTGAAAAATGTTACAATTTAAAATTCGTTATATTAACTATAAAAACGCACATAAAAATAAAAATAAAAGATTAAAAACAAAATTAATACAAGAAAATGTCGAAAAATAAAGAAAAATGAGATTTCAAAAGAAATGTATGAATTGCACAAATAATGAAAGAATATGTAGAAATTTATAAAATAACAAACATAAAAACGAACAAATATCTATTGCAATTTGAAATGAGATAGGATATATTTAGTAAAACTGAAAAGAAATGCCAATTAAAGGAGGAAAAATATGAGCAAAGTTTCTGAAATGACCCGGGAAAGCTGGATTATGAGCACGTTCCCGGAGTGGGGTACGTGGCTGGTAGAGGACATCGAGAAAGAGACTGTTGCCGCAGGCAATGTGGCAATGTGGTGGCTTGGGTGCACGGGCGTATGGTTTAAGACACCGGCCGGGGCGAATATCACGATTGATCTCTGGTGTGGCAACGGCAAGCGTACTCATGGCGATGGTAAGATGAAGGTAGGACATCAGATGGCGAATATGTGCGGTGGCCGGGCGATGCAGCCGAATCTGCGCAATGTCCCGTTTGTCATCGATCCGTTTGCCTTCCGGCAGGTGGACGCCGTACTGGCCACACATTATCATCAGGATCATATGTCAGCCGAATGGGCGGCGCATGTATTGCAGAGCGGGATGAAGACGATCGATGAAAACGGTAAAGAGATTCCGGTACCGTTTATCGGACCGAAAAAATCAGTGGAGACATGGGTGAAGTGGGGGGTTCCTGAAGACCGCTGCATCACGGTAAAGCCGGGGGACACAGTGAAAATTAAAGATATTGAGATTGTGGCGCTCGACAGTTTTGACCGCACCTGCATTGTGACGACGGATTCCACAGGTCCTGACCGTGAAGAACTGACCGGCGTCTGTCCTACCGATATGGATGATAAGGCAGTTAATTATCTCGTGAAAACGCCGGGCGGCAATATTTATCATTCGGGAGATTCTCATTTCTCTATCTATTTTGCGAAACACGGCAAAGATTATGACATTGATGTGGCTTTCGGTTCTTTCGGAGAAAATCCGGTCGGTATGCAGGATAAGATGACATCGACTGACATTCTGCGCATGGCTGAGAACTTGAAATGTAAAGTGGTCGTTCCCATTCACTGGGATGTTTGGACAAACTTCCAGGCGGACTGTGAGGAGATCAGGCTCTTATATGATTTCAAGAAAGACCGCAACGAATATCAGTTCCACCCGTTCTTCTGGCAGGTAGGTGGAAAGTATGTATATCCTCAGGATAAAGACAAGCTGTATTATCATCACCAGAGAGGTTTTGAGGATTGTTTCGAAGCACCGCAGAACATTCCATACAGATCCTGCCTGTAAATAAAAGGAGGAGATAAGGCTTATGGCTACCGTGTTACAGACGATTGTGGAAAAGAAACATTATCGGTTTATCAATGGCGAAGGAGTGGACTGGAAAGAGGCGATCCGCCTGAGCGCCGAATCTCTTGTGGAAGATGGAAGTGTGGATGCGGACTATTATAAACAGATTGTAGCCTGCATTGAGAAATATGGCCCGTATGTCGTGTTTGAACATCATGTGGCCATGCCACATACAACAGAAAATGCAGTCGGAGCGAACAGGACAGGCATCGGCTTTATGGTGTCTGAAAAAATGATCGACTTCGGTGAGGATGAGGATGGAGAGAAAAAGGAGGCCAACCTGTTTTTCACACTCTCCGCGGCCAATCCGGATGAACACATGGATAATATTCAGCAGTTATCGGCTATTTTTATGAATGACAAACTTCTGGATGCGCTGGCTGTGGCCAGAACGCCGGAAGACATACTGGACGCCGAGAAAAAATACCCATGTGAAGAAGATTGATAGCTCCGGCTATCAGGTGAAAAAGGAGGAGGATTATGGTAGTATTAGATATATTGAATGCGATTTGGACTTTTTTTGCCACCTATATTTTGCAGAAAGCGCCTTATATGGTTGGGTTTCTGACTCTGCTTGGCTATTGCCTGATGGGGAAGAAGTGGTACGATACGGTGGCCGGGACACTGAAGGCGATTATCGGTATGCTGATTCTCAATGCCGGGTCCGGCGGCCTGACAAGCACATTCCGCCCGATACTGGCGGGACTCAAGGATCGTTTTAACCTTACGGCGTGTGTGATTGATCCGTATTATGGACAGAATGCGGTGACAGCCGGTGTGGAAGAAGTGTTTGGCAAGGGCTTTTCGCAGGCGATGACATTGCTGCTCATCGCGTTTATTGTCAATATTTTGCTCGTGCGTTTTAATAAGATAACAAAATGTCGTACCCTGTTTACGACAGGCCACGTACAGGTGCAGCAGGCAGCGACCGCATATTGGCTGATTATGTTTGCGCTGCCGGGACTTTTACAGAACAATATCGCTCTGATGATCGTGATGTCGGTCATTCTTGGCGCGTATTGGGCGGTAGGTTCCAACCTGACTGTAAAGCCGATGCAGGAATTGAGTGAGGGCGCCGGTTTTGCAATCGCTCATCAGCAGATGTTCGGAATCCGGCTGGCATATTTCCTGTCAGATAAATTGTTCGGGGAAAAGGACGGAAAGCGTAAAATCAAAAAAGTCGGGGAGATGGAGATGCCTGGTTTCTTCTCGATTTTCAATGAAAACATGGTCTGCACCGCTATTTTGATGACGGTATTTTTCGGAATCATTATGGCGATCATTGGGAAACCTTTCTTTGTAGAATCAGGTGCGACAACAGAAGGCGAGAACTTTGTATTTTATTGCTTCAATACGTCGCTGAACTTTGCAGTCTATCTGGCAGTTTTACAGCTCGGTGTGCGGACGTTCGTGACGGAGCTGACAGCGTCCTTCCAGGGGATTGCGGACAAACTGCTTCCGGACTCTATTCCGGGTGTGGATTGCGCGGTCTGCTTTGGCTTTGGTGATTCCAATGCAGTTACCTTTGGTTTTCTGGCAGGTCTCGTGGGGCAGATTATCGCGATCATCGTTCTGATCGTCATCGGTTCTCCGACGATCATTATCTGTGGGTTTGTGCCGGTATTTTTTGACAATGCGACGATGGGGCTTGTGGCAAATGAGAAGGGTGGCCTGAAAGCCTGCCTGACGATTCCGTTTTTTGCCGGTATGATCCAGGTGTTCGGAGCTGCGCTTATTGCCGGCTGGGTAGGTCTGGCTTCTTATGGCGGGTACCTGGGCATGTTTGACTGGGATACGGTATGGCCGGCATTTACGGTAATCATGCGTTACCTTGGCTATATCGGCGTTGCGATCGTTGTTATCGTACTGCTTGCGATTCCGCAGATCGAATACCGTATGGACCCGGAAGGTTATTTCCTGATCACAGAAAATTACGAAGCATACGCGGAGCGCAAGGCGAAACAATCAGTAGAGGGTTGAAAATAAAAATATTAAATTTAAAATTAATTAATAAATGAAAGGAAACGGGTGTTATGGCAAAATTAGACGGAAAAAAGATTTTAGCTTGCTGCGCGAACGGTGCGGGTTCTTCACTGATGATGGAGAATGCGATCAAGAAGGTACTGACAAAATATGGGATCAAACCGGCGGAGCTTCGTCATTGTCCGGTGTCGGAAGGAAAGACAGCATCCCGCAGTTATGATGTCGTTTTCTGTGCGCGTACATTCGCAAAGACATTCGACGGTGTGGAGAAAAACGGTACTGTGTTGATTCCTCTGAAAAATGTCATGTCTGCGCCGGAGATCGAAAGTGGTTTGAAAGAAGCCGGATTATTGGACTAGTTACACAATCGTTACTTATCACAGATGATAAGTCAAAATCAGGATGAGGAGAACCGGACCCGGTGATATATGAGATATATTCCGGGCCCGGTTTTTGCCATTGCTTTTTGATTGACGCAAATAGGAGTTTGAGATAATATGATAAAAACGGTAGTTTTTGATATAGACAATACGCTCTATAGTTATGATAAGGCACATACAGCGGCATTTGCAAAATTGACGGAATATGCGGAGCGTGAGCTGGGACTGTCTGCGGAAGAATTTTCCGGACTGCACAGAGAAACAGGAGCGGAACTGAAAGAGAGGATGGGAGAGGTGGCGGCGGTGCATAACCGCACCATACGCTATCAGAACATGCTCGAGCGCAGAGGTCTGCCATTGCACCCGCATGTGCTGGAGATGAGTCATATTTACTGGGATACGCTGATCGAAAAGGCAGAAGTGTCTGCGGGAGCTCCGGAAGCGATGCGAGGACTCAGGCAGAGAGGAGTACGGATCGGCATCGGCACAGACATGACTGCGTTCACACAGTTTCGTAAACTGGAAAAACTGGGGCTGCTCTCTGATATTGATTTTATGGTGTCCAGTGAAGAGGTGGGCGCCGAAAAACCTGATCCGGTTTTCTTTGCGCAGTGTGTAGACAAAGCGGGATGCGGAAAAGAAGAATGCCTGTTTGTCGGAGACAATCTGGAAAAAGATGTGCTTGGCGCCGAAAAGGCCGGGCTGCAGGCTGTCTGGTATCGACCGCAGGGATATGAGGCGGGGGCATGTGTCAGACAGATTCATCATTTTTTGGAGATATTAGACATCATTTCAGAATGATGATAATGATAATTTAGGAAGCGATATTAAAGGAGATCATGATTATGAAGAACAATCGAAAAGCTGTCGATGAACGTCAGTTGCGGATCCTGAATCTGGTTCGTGAACGCGGTGAAGTCAAAGTGGAGGAACTCGCAAAGACGTTTCAGATCTCTCTGATGACCGTGCGGCGCGATCTGCAGCTTTTGGAGCAGGAGAAGCTGCTTTCACGGGTTCACGGAGGAGCGGTTTCGATTGAGAAAGCTCACGCGATGATCTCTCAGGACGAAAAGATCGCCATGTGCAGAGACAAAATATCCGAGTATGCTTCCCGCTTTATTGATGACGGGGACACGCTGTTTATCAATGGCAGCCGGACTGCTCTGAACATGCTGCGATTTGTAGTGGGTAAAAAGGTATCTGTATACACAAATAACTGCTGGGGGATCGGTGCGAAATATCCGGAGGATGTGACAATCCGCTTTACCGGGGGAGAAGTGCGCAGCAATGTGATGGTAGGAGAATATGTGATGCGCAATCTCCTGTCGATGACCGCAGACAAAACGTTCCTTGGCTGTGCGGCAGTCTATGAAGACGGGGAATTCAGGTATGATATTCCTACGGAAATCGGCATTAATGAGGCGATGATAAGCCGTACGAGCAAGGAACTGTATATACTGGCGGATCACACGAAGATCCAGAAACGGGAAACTTTGGAAAATACGTATGGAAGCTGCGCCTATGACTGTCCATGCACGCTGATTACCGATGATAATGCCAGTATGATCGTTGTTGAGAAACTCCGGCGGTATGGGATTAAGGTTATTCTTGTCCCCACCAAATAGATATGGAGGAAAATATGACAGATTTGTCACAACTGTTCTTATATATACCGGGCATCGTTATTTTTCTTGTCGGGTCCGGCCAGGTGAGAAAGCGGAACAGAACACGTAAAAGTGGAAACTCTGCGGAGAATGGAGATGAAGTTTTATTCCATCCCTGGATGATGATGGTGGAAGGGGCGCTGCTGATCATTCTTGCACTTGAGCAGAATCTTGGAAGACAGGTGCAGGCAATGTTTTGTCTGGCGCTTGTACTGGCCGGGGCCGGAGTGAGCCTGATTGCAGACTATGTGTCGTTAAAGAGACGGAATTTGCAAGTGATCGATGCGGAGATTGTTGCCATTGATTCGCGTCAGCTTTCTCAGGAGACGAAAATCATCAGAGGAGCAAAGTTTACATACTATCCGATAGTTAAATATAGATTAAATAATGTAGAAAAAACACGAAAATGTAACATTAATTCCAGTGGACAGCACACGTTTCGGACCGGGGAACATATGAACCTGTATTATGACCCGCAATCTGGCGCCGTACTCGAAAAACATGCGAGAATCGGAGCGGCAGCAGCAGGGGTGATCCTGACAGTTATTGGACTGCTCGCCGGTGCCAGTATTTTACCGGTGCTGTTTTAGGCGGCTGATTGGCTTTATAAGGGATAGGCTGCTTATGCAAGGGCGGGCAGTGTGGCAGGAAAAAGATTCCGTATGTTCAAAATGTCGCAGGTGCGATATGATAATAAAGAAGGAATACCATTTTTTTGTCGGGAAAAAAATAAAACAAGCAGGGAACAACGCATGAAAATAGAATGTCCTGAAAAAGTTAAATTTATCCTTAATAAATTACAACAAGCTGGATATGAAGCATATGCGGTGGGTGGTTGTGTGCGTGACTGTCTGCTCGGCAGAATGCCGGAAGACTGGGATATTACGACATCTGCCAGACCGGAAGAAGTGAAAGCGATTTTTCGACGGACAATTGATACCGGAATCCAACACGGCACAGTGACAGTGATGCTGCAAAAGGAAGGCTTTGAGGTGACGACCTATCGGATTGACGGAGCGTATGAGGACGGCAGGCATCCAACTGAAGTGACGTTTACCGCGAGTCTGAGAGAGGACCTGCGGCGCAGAGATTTCACAATTAATGCCATGGCCTATAATGATATGGACGGATTGGTCGATATTTTCGGAGGGATGGCTGATCTGGACGGACGCATGATCCGCTGTGTCGGAAGCGCCAGGGAACGATTTGAAGAAGATGCGCTGCGGATGATGCGGGCTGTACGTTTTTCTGCGCAGCTTGGGTTTGAGGTGGAACGACAGACTAAGGAAGCAATCAGGGAACTGGCTGGCAATCTGCGAAACGTGAGCGCCGAGCGAATCCAGACAGAGCTTGTGAAGCTGCTGGTTTCCTCTCATCCGGAATACCTGCGCATGGCATATGAGACCGGTATTACGGCGATTGTTTTACCGGAATTTGATGCGGCTATGAAAACGCCGCAAAATCACCGGCATCATAAATATTCGGTAGGCGAGCATATCCTGCACAGTATGGCGGCGATCGAACCTGACAAAATACTGCGGCTGACAATGCTTTTTCATGACCTGGGGAAGCCGTCTGTCCGCACGACAGATGACAGCGGGATGGACCATTTCAAAGGACATGGAGCGGTCGGCACAGAGATTGCAGGGGCGGTGCTTGGCCGGCTGAAGTTTGACAACGATACAAGAGACAAAGTGACAAAGCTCGTACAATATCATGATTATCCCGTGCCGGAGTCAGAAAAAGGAATCCGCAGAGCGGCGAACAGGATCGGGACAGAGCTGATGCCGCTGCTCTTTTTGGTAAAGAGGGCGGATGTGGCGGCGCAGAGCGGTTATCTGGAACAGGAGAAGCTGGAGACACTGACGCATCTGGAAGAGATTTACCGGTACGTACTGGAACAGGGGCAATGTCTCTCTCTGAAGGACCTGGCAGTGGGCGGTCGTGATCTGATTGCCGCCGGTATGAAGCCAGGCAAAGAGATCGGCGATACATTGCAGCGCCTTTTGGACCTTGTATTGGAAGATCCCGAATGTAACACAAAGGAATATCTTTTGACAAAGATTTAGCGCATTTTTCCGAATCATGCCTCATAAGATAGGTAAGGACCAATCTTAGGGGGAATATACGTGAATGACAGAGCTATCAGCGTGCTTTCGGAATATGATTTTGAAGTGATTCGGACATGGAAAGGCAGAGGATCCATTCTTTTTGAGACGCCGGAAGGAATACGGATCTTAAAAGAATATACAGGGTTTACGGATAAACTGATCCTGCAGAATACATTGCTGTCCCATGTCCGGAATATAAGCGGCATTCCGGTGGAAGAGATTCTTCCTAATAAAGAGGGCATGCTGTGGACAAAGGACCAGAGCCAGAATACTTATTTTGTAAAGACCTATTTTGGCGGCCGGGAGTGCAGTGTGCGGGATCATGAAGAATGCAGAGAAGCAATGCGCATTCTCGCCAGGCTGCATAAAGCGATGCGTATGCCTGTGGAGCCGGGAATGTTTGTGTCCGTCTCTCAGATGGATAAAGAATACGAAAAACATAACCGGGAACTGAAAAAAGTCCGCAGATTCCTGCGCGGGAAGAGCCAGAAAAATGATTTTGAGATCTATCTGTTAAAATATTATGACCGCTATATGGAAAAAGCGTTCGAAATAGCGGAAAAATGGCAGTTGTGTCAGAAATCGGATTTTTATGAGAAAATAGCGGCACAGGGGATATGGTGCCATGGGGATTATCAGTACCATAATCTGCTGTTTGAGGAGAACTGCATTCATGTCATTAATTTTGAAAAATGTGTGTGCGACAGTCAGGTCCGGGATCTGTATCTGTTTTTAAGAAAACTGCTGGAGAAAAATAATTGGGGACTTTCGGTCGGCATGGGTCTTCTTGAAGCATATCAGGAGGAAAATCCGCTGGAGAAAGAAGAAATATTGCAGCTTTATTACCGCCTTGCCTATCCGGAGAAATTCTGGAAGATCGTCAATTTTTATTTCAACGCTGGTAAGGCGTGGATTCCCGGGAGAAATATGGAGAAATTTGAAAAGCTGCTTCGACAGGAGAAAGACAAGGAACTGTTTTTGCGTGAGTTGTTGCCCGGGTAACAGGGAAAACGGCGCAGGAAGAAGCGGGGACAGAGGCGAAAGATATAAATTAGGGACAAATGGGAAGGAAAAGCAAAGGATAGAGAAATGAAAAAACGATGGAGTATAATTATGGCACTGTTTGTGCTCAGTTTGCTGGCGCTGTCAGGGTGCGGAAGCGCAGGCGGCGTCAATATTGATTTCCTGAAGGGCGGAACCGGGGAAGCGGCAAAGACGGAAAATGCGGATACGGGCTTTCGTGTCATGGAGCGGGGAGAGTATGATTCCAAGGATACGGCAGTGGTCGTCAAAGTATCCGAAGCAGACCACAAGATCACATTTCTCAACCGGATCGTCAACAAAAATTATACTCTGTACTATGACGGAACAACGGTGATTACAGATAAATATGGGCAGGCGATGTCTGTGGCCCAACTGTCTCCCGGAGACATTGTCGATGTGAATTTTCAGCATATTCCGAAGCGGTGTGTTTCCGTTGCGATCTCGCCGTCCGCGTGGGAGGCGGAGACACCATCGGGATTTGAGATGAATCAGGTGAGAGGACAGCTTACGTTTAACGGAGAAGTGTATACACTGGCAGAACGGATGGTTCTTCTGTCGGAGGGGGAAGAGATCGAGCTGACAGATCTGAACGAAAGAGATGTACTGTCTGTCAAGGGGATTGAAAATACGATCTACAGTATCCAGGTGGAAAAAGGACATGGGTATTTGCGATTGACAGGAACCGAATATTTCGTTGATGGTTTTATCGAAGTCGGACAGAAAATGGTGCAGAAGATTACACAGGATATGATGCTCACCGTACCGGAAGGCGCTTACACTGTCGTTGTGCGCAACGGAATCCATGGAGGCAGCAAAGAGACGGTCGTCTACAGAGACGAAGAAACGGTGCTGGACATTTCTGATCTCAAAGGAGAGGAAGTAAAGACAGGCAATGTGTTTTTCACACTCACGCCGGCGGATGCCAGTGTCTATATCGATGGGGAGAAGATAGACACTTCCACTTATGTGACGCTGGAATACGGGGTGCATCAGATGATCGTCAAGGCGGAAGGGTACGAAACGATCAGCCAATATCTGAAAGTAGGGCAGGAAAATGCCAATCTGAACGTGGAGATGGAAAAGGATGGCGAAGGTGTGGAAAGCGACAAAGAGGACGATGAGGAAGAGATAGACGAAGATATGGGCGACGAAGATCTTGATGAGGAAGATACGGACAACTATGAGGCTTATGAAAATCTGCCGCTGGAGCCCGGTGAAGGCGATACCGGGAGGGAAGAAGAAATACCGGATATGGAGCCGGCGGGAGAGGTAAGCGCAGGAAACGGGACATGGAATGTGAAGGTCAACGCCCCCAGAGATGCTGAGGTGTATGTAGACGGTAACTATGTCGGGCTTGCTCCGGTCAGCTTCCCCAAGAAAGCGGGCAGCCATGTGATTTCTCTGCGCAGGAATGGTTATCAGACAAGAAGCTATACGATACAGGTCGATGAAGAACAAAAGGATATGGAACTTTCTTTTTCTGAGCTTGTCAGGAAAGTCGAGCCTGATTTAAATACATTAGGATTAGGAGACGGAGCATGGACAGACAACATACTTTCACAGAATTTGTACAATTAATCAGAGCGCTTCGTGCTGAAAATGGCTGTCCCTGGGACAGGGAACAGACTCATGAAAGTTTAAAACCGTGTATGACAGAGGAGGCGGCAGAACTACTGGCGGCGATTCGCATTTATGAAAAAACGGGCGATGCGGAAAATATGAGAGAAGAGCTCGGCGATATTTTATTGCAGGCAGTGATGCACAGCGTGATCGCTGAGGAAGAAGGTCTGTTCACGATAGGTGATGTGATAGAGGAAGTGTCGCAAAAGATGATCCGGCGTCACCCGCATGTGTTCGGCACAATTCAGGCGGAAAATGCGGAACAGGCGCTCTCGAGCTGGGAAGCGATCAAGAAAAAAGAAAAAGAGGGCAAGAGCTGGATTGCCTCACCGCTGCGGGAAATCCCGGAGGAGCTTCCGGCGCTTGCAAGAGCCTGTAAAGTTATCAAAAAAGCGGACAAGCTCTATGGTCTGCATGAGCAGGCGGAGACGTTCTGGGAACGCATGGAGTCTGTTTTGGCCAAATTAAAGGCGGCGGATGAGGAAGGCGGACAGAAGTGTGTGGAGGAAATGTTTGCCGATATGCTCTGGCTGCTGTCTGAATTTGCCTACAGAAAGAGGCTGGCGCCGGAGCAGATACTGGCGGATAGAATCGTGGAAAAAGTGGAGTTTTTCGAGCCTGCACATGAATAATTCTTGACAAACAATGGAAATATGTCTATAAATATATATAGGCTTTCCGAGAGGAAACGTCCGGATACACAAACATATAAACTCAATTAAGAGGAGGAGTTCGGAATGAACAAAACAGAATTAATTGCAGCGATTGCTGATCAGGCAGAACTTTCTAAGAAGGATGCAGAAAAAGCATTAAAGGCTTTTACTGATGTTATTTCAGAGGAATTGAAAAAAGGAGAAAAAGTTCAGCTGGTTGGGTTCGGTACATTTGAAGTGTCCGAGAGAGCTGCAAGAGAGGGAAGAAATCCTCAGACCGGAGAAGTGATGAAGATCGAGGCTTCCAAAGCTCCTAAATTCAAAGCCGGTAAAGCATTAAAAGATCTGATTAACGCATAAGATAATTACAGAGGCGAGACCACAATGAGACTTGACAAATATTTGAAGGTGTCCCGTCTGATCAAGCGGCGCACGGTGGCCAACGAGGCATGTGATGCAGGCAGGGTTTTGATCAATGACAAGCCGGCAAAGGCATCTGCCAATGTAAAGGCTGGCGATATTCTGACGATTCAGTTCGGCAACAAAGATGTGAAAGTGGAAGTGCTGAATGTCCAGGAGACAGTGAAGAAAGAAGAGGCAGCGCAGTTGTACCGCTACCTGTAAAACGAATAAGAACAGGACAAAGTCCCCGTTTTCAGACATAAGTCTGAACATTCCGTCATACAATGTATCAGGAATGAAATGGGGGCTTTTTTCATGGAGGATTTGATCAACAACAAGCAAAAACAGCATAAATGTATGCTTACCAATCGAAATATCTGTAATTTGAACGGGGTGGTGGATGTGCTGTCCTTTGATCTGAACGAGATCCTGTTGGAGACAGATCAGGGGATGCTGATGATCAAAGGGAGCGACCTGCATGTAAACCGTTTGAGTCTTGATAAAGGGGAAGTGGATATTGAGGGAAAGGTTGACAGTCTGACCTATTCGGAAAGCGGAGGATATGGGAAGTCAGGGGAATCTTTTTTAGCAAAACTGTTTAAGTAGGTGGAATATGAGTCCTGATATTACACTGGAGATTTATTTTCTGTTCCATTCTTTTCTCATGGGTATATTGATTACTGTTTTATACGATATACTGCGCATTTTGCGGAGAATGATTCGCCACAACATTCTGGCGGTTTCCGTGGAAGATTTCCTGTACTGGACAGCCTGCTCTCTGATCATTTTTGGTATGCTGATCAGAGAAAATAACGGCACGCTCCGCTGGTTTGCAGTAGCAGGAGCCATGGCAGGTATGTTTTTATACAAGATAACGATCGGCTTTCTGTTTGTAAAGTATGTCTCTCTTCTATTAATAAAGGTACTGCACATCATGGGAAAACTGATCAGACTGATACTGCGTCCGTTAAAATTCATAAAAAAGCGGCTCGAATGGCAGGGGAAACAATCTCGAAGCCGCTTGAGGGCGGGAACTTCTAAGGTGAAGAAGAAGTTGACGCTCGGTAAAAAAAAGCTTAGAATGATTTTATATAAACATTAAAGGAAGCAATAGGAGAATGCGTTATGGTAAAGAGAAGACTGGCCTTCCGCAGAAAAAGACAGAATCGCCTTGGTATGTTTCTCGTGACAGTTGCGGTGTTGATGCTTCTTCTTGTAGTCGGGATCAGAAGTATCGAACTTTATAATAAACAAAAACTGTATGCGGCAAAAGAGATCGCATTGGAAGAGCAGATTCTGCAGGAGCAGAAGAGAACGGAAGAGATCGAAGAATTCCGTAAATATACAAAGACGAAAAAATATGCGGAGGAAGTGGCAAAAGACAAGCTCGGCCTTGTATATGACGGGGAGATCATTTTTAAAGAAAAAAATTAAATGCGGACCGGATCGAAAGATTCATGGTTCGCATTTTTTTGTCTGAAAAAAGACCGGATGCGATTCATATTATGACAAACTATGCGGGCTGCATTTGCTATACTGTATTCTTAACAGAGGGCAGAGGAATTAACTGCTTTATAAAAGGAAGGGACATTGTAAAATGAGAAAGGCAAATGCGATAGGCGTGCGGACGCAGGACGTTCTGCTTCCTGCTTATGGAAGGAAAAAATTACTTGGCTATGCGGACTCGTTTCATGTTTTAGCAAAAACATTTACATATAGAGGAGAAACGGATGAAGGAGAGATGTCGGACAGAGAGACAAGCCTGTTCAAAAAAAGATTACTGGAAGACCGTGAGATATTGGCAGACAATCTCAAAGAAGTCGCCCGTATTATAAGGACGATGGCGGAAGAAACCTATCACTTTTATCCGCTAAAGGCGAAGGAACAGAAAAAGATCGTCCATGCCTGTAAGGAAAATGGTATACTGGTCAGAGAAATTTACCAGGCGGAAGAGGACGAGAGCGGTCTGAAGCTGGCCGTCGAATTATGTGTCGATGACAGACATGTGATGACTGCGGAAGATGCGGCAGAACTTTTGTCATTTTTGTTTAAGAGAAAACTGCTGCCGGAAAAAGACAGCCTGTTTTTCCTCTCGAAAGAGTATGAGATGATCCTGTTTGAAGAGGAGCCTTCCTTTAATGTGCTGACAGGGGCGGCGAAAGCCACGAGAGAGAATGAGAAGGTATCCGGGGACACCTATTGTTTTATTGAAAAAGGCAACGGCGGCATTACGATGGCGCTGTCAGATGGCATGGGCTCCGGAGAAAAGGCAATGGGGGACAGTGAGACGGTGATTGACCTGCTGGAAAAACTGCTGGAAAGTGGCTTTTCAAAAGAAGTGGCAGTGGAAATGATCAATGGAGTACTCGTTGCCCGCTGTGAGGAAGAAAATATGTCGACGCTCGATATTTGCGACATTAATCTGTATACAGGAGAGTGCGAAATGATGAAAATAGGCTCTTCTTATACTTATATTAAGCAGGATGATATAGTGGAACAGATAGCCGCTGATAATCTGCCGCTAGGCATTTTTCATAAGATGGAAGTGGACAAGCAGGTATGTCGGCTGCGGGATGGAGACTTCATCATCATGGTGTCTGATGGCATCATAGACGGCGTGGGAAACGAAGATCTGTTCCGGGAAGTTTTGAGCCAGATGGATGTACAAAATCCACAGGAAATGGCCAATTATATCTTACGGTTTGTCCTGCACAGGACAAAAGGGAAGATACAGGATGACATGACGGTGCTGACTCTTGGCATTTGGGAAAATGCGAGCCTGTAGATGGGTTGATTTTTTATTTGAAATTGATTATAGTTATGCTATGATCACAAAGGTGGAAAATTTTATCAGAGACAATCATATGTTGAAGTCGGACGATACGGTCGTGGCTGGCATTTCGGGAGGGGCAGATTCTGTCTGCCTTCTCTTTGTATTACTTAAAATAAGAGAGCGCATTCCGTTTCAGCTGCTGGCTGTCCATATCAACCATAAAATAAGAAAGGAAGCAGAGGAAGACGCTGCATATGTCGAGACGCTGTGCAGGCAGTGGAATTGTCCCTACTATTATATAGAAGAAAACGTGGAAGAATATGCCAGAGTACAGCATATTTCCACGGAGGAGGCGGGGCGCATTGTCCGCTATGGGGCATTTGCGGATGTTCTTGCAGGGGCAGGCGCGCCGGATGGCAAGATCGCAGTCGCTCATAATCAGAATGATAATGCGGAGACGGTATTGTTCCACCTGTTTAGAGGGACAGGGATTGCGGGTCTGTCGGGTATCCGGGCGGTGCGGGGAAATATCATAAGACCGCTTCTGTGTGCGACCCGGGAGGAAATTGAGGAATTTCTTGGAAAAAATCAGATTGCCTATTGTATAGATAAAACAAATAGCGAGGATACTTATACAAGAAACCGAATCCGGCATCATATCGTATCCTATGCCCAAAAAGAGATCTGTGAAAGAGCGGTGTCCCATATATATGAAACCAGCATTATAGCAGGGGAGGCGGAAACGTTTATCCGTGAGAGTGCAGGCAAGGCACTTTCAGGATGCGCGAAGTATTTACAGCGGGAAATCATACTGGATGTGGCAGTTTTCATGAGAGAAGACCCTTTCCTGCAAAAGCAAATGTTGCTGCTGGCAATGGAGGATGTCGTGGGCAGCAGAAAAAATATCACGGCAGTGCATGTAAGCATGTTATTACAGATGTTTTACAGAGATGGGAACGCGAGTGTGCAGCTTCCGGGCGGTATGGCCGTTTATCGGGAATATGACAAAGTGCGGCTTACCTGCGGCGAAACTGTTGAGAGAGCAGATGACCAGGGGGATAAAAAACAGCTTGTTATTCCGGGTGTTACCTGGTACCAGGGCATGGCGTTTGAGGCCAGTCTGTTATCCTGTGAAAAAAGCCAAATTATTCCCGTAAAAACATATACGAAATGGTTTGATTATGATAAAATAATTAAATCTTTGATGCTCCGAACGCGGCAAACCGGCGATTATCTGCAGGCCTATGCGAATGGCGGCAAAAAATCGCTGAAAGCATATTATATAGAAGAAAAGATACCGAGAGCACAAAGAGATCATATCCCTGTCCTGGCAGACGGAGATCATATCCTGTGGGTAGTCGGACAGCGGATCAGTGAGTATTATAAAGTAGACAAAGAGACAAAGACCGTATTACAGATACAGGTCACAGGAGGAACTACAGATGGCGGAAAAGATCAGAGTACTGTTGACAGAGAAAGAAGTT
The DNA here is from genome assembly GCA_037015955.1 of Lachnospiraceae bacterium JLR.KK008. Lineage (NCBI taxonomy): Bacteria > Bacillati > Bacillota > Clostridia > Lachnospirales > Lachnospiraceae > Lachnospiraceae bacterium JLR.KK008. The sequence goes on along the minus strand of CP143548.1, from coordinate 3,061,746 downwards.
GATGAAAAGATCCAGGAGATCGGGGAGCAGATCAGCCGGGATTATGCGGGGAAGCAGGTGCATCTCGTGTGTGTTTTAAAAGGCGGGAGCTTTTTTATGTGTGAGCTGGCCAAAAGGATCACGATACCGGTATCTCTTGACTTTATGTCGGTTTCCAGCTATGGCAGTGCGACGAAATCCAGCGGTGTTGTCAAGATTGTCAAAGATCTGGATGAGCCATTGAAAGATAAGGAAGTCATAATTATAGAAGATATTGTAGATTCCGGCAGGACACTCAGTTATCTGATTGAAATGCTCAGAGACCGGGGACCGAAAAGTCTTGCACTGTGCACGCTGCTCGATAAGCCGGAACGCAGGGTGGTGGATGTTCACGTAGACTATACCGGATTCCAGATCCCGGATGAATTTGTAGTGGGGTATGGACTGGATTATGATCAAAAATACAGGAATCTTCCATACATTGGTATTGTAGAATTAGATTGAGGGAAGCGGCGCTTCACTCCTGGGAGGAAAAGCATTGAACAAAAACAGCAGAAGTCTGAATACTTATTTTATTGTCATACTGATTCTTTTGGGATTGACTTTTTTTATTAGTACGCTGAATGAAAAGCAGGACGTTTATACAAAAGCGGAGCTGACAGCAGACCTGGAAAACGGGCGGGTCACGCATGTGGAAATACAGCCAAATAAAGAGACGCCCACAGGTGCAGTAAAAGTAGCTTTATCAGACGGCAGCGTGAGAGTGGCATATGTGTCTGATGTTAAAGAGATCGAGCGTTTGTTGTCTGAGAACGGAATCAACCCGATTATGCGTGATGTTCCGAAAGAAAGCTGGTTTATGACTTACATGCTGCCAATGTTGGTAGTGCTGATTATCGGCGTCTTTTTCTTTGTGATGATGAATTCACAAAATTCAGGTGGCAACGGGAAAATGATGAATTTCGGCAAGAGCCGGGCAAAACTTTCCATGGGAGAGGGCACAATCACGCTGAAAGACGTTGCAGGTCTGAAAGAAGAAAAGGAAGAGCTGGAAGAAATTATAGAATTTTTACGGGAACCCGCTAAATTTACGAAGGTGGGCGCGAGGATACCGAAAGGCGTCTTGTTGGAGGGACCTCCGGGAACCGGTAAGACGTTGCTTGCAAAAGCCATAGCCGGGGAAGCCAATGTTCCCTTTTTCAGTATTTCAGGATCAGATTTTGTGGAGATGTTTGTAGGTGTGGGTGCATCCCGTGTCCGGGATCTGTTTTTAAACGCGAAGAGGAATGCTCCCTGTATCGTGTTTATCGATGAAATTGATGCTGTGGCAAGACGTCGGGGAACCGGTATGGGCGGCGGCCACGACGAGAGAGAACAGACGCTGAACCAGCTTCTTGTGGAGATGGATGGATTTGGAGTCAATGAAGGGATTATCGTCTTGGCAGCGACAAACAGAGTGGACATTCTTGACCCGGCGATCCTTCGTCCAGGCCGGTTTGACAGGAAAATCACGGTCAGCTCGCCTGATGTAGGCGGCAGGGAAGATATTCTGAAAGTACATGCCAAAAATAAACCCCTTGCAGATGATGTTGATTTGAAACAGATCGCGCAGACGACGGCAGGATTTACTGGGGCCGATCTGGAAAATCTGTTGAATGAGTCTGCGATTGTAGCTGCAAAAAATAACAGAGGTTTTGTCAAACAGGACGATATTAAAAAAGCATTTATTAAAGTCGGGATTGGTTCGGAAAAGAAAAGCCGTATCATTTCGGACAAGGAAAAGAAGATTACGGCGTTCCACGAGGCAGGTCACGCGATCTTGTTTCATGTGCTGCCGGATGTGGGGCCTGTGTATACAGTTTCTATTATTCCGACCGGTATTGGTGCGGCTGGCTATACGATGCCGCTTCCGGAAAAGGATGAGGTATTTATGACAAAAGGCCGGATGATCCAGGAGATTATGGTGAGCCTGGGTGGCAGGATCGCCGAGGAAATGATCTTTGGGGACATTACAACCGGCGCCTCCAGCGACATCAAGAAGGCCACAAAAGTTGCGAGAAAGATGGTGACCCGGTTTGGTATGTCGGAACGTATCGGTCTTATCAATTACGATGATGACGACGACGAAGTGTTTATCGGACGGGATCTGGCACATACAAGGAGTCACAGCGAAGTTGTCGCCAATGAGATTGATGTGGAGGTCAAGCGGATTATAGATGAATGCTATGCGAAAGCAAAACAAATCATCGAAGAGCATAATGAGATTCTGCACAGATGTGCAGACTTGCTGATCGAGAAAGAAAAGATCTCCAGAACCGAGTTTGAGCAGTTGTTTGCCTAGGGATTATGCAATATTACCAAAAATAAGCATCTGTTTTTGGTATAATTGTGAATTGAGAGTATAGACATTTGGCGGGACCTTTGCTATTATACTATTTGTAACCCCCCCCAATACATTATATAGTTTTTTGCTATACCCCATAAGAAAGAAATACCTTCTCTAAAAAAGACAGCAAGTTAAAATGCTGTCTTTTTTACTACCAAAAATTATGATATACTATGCACGTAAGCAATGAGCAGTGCGAAGAAACTCAGAGATACAGCTGCGTTGTGCTTGCACATAAGCGGCTGTATCTCTGAGTTTCTTCATAGGGCGAGAGCCCGTGAGCGAAAAGACGCGAAGCGGCTTTGCGCGGCACTGCGATTGTAAAGCAGTGCGACTGAAAAGCAGGCACGGGTGACTGCGAAAAAACAGGAAAGGTGAGTGATTATGGAATTTGACCGATTTCTGAAAGCGCAGCAGCAGCAGGAATATGTTGCCAATATGCGTCCGGTATTTCGAAAAAAAGCGCTTTTTAGTGATACGACACAAAATTATGTAATACCCCAGGAACCGGCGCCCTACGACGAAATCACAGTGAGATTTCGTTCTGGAAGAAGAAATATTGACAGAGTTTATTTTGTCTGTAAGGGACAAAAGGAATTGATGATGTTGGAGTCATCAGATGAACAGTTTGACTACTATGCGGTGAAAGTACAGTTGGAGAATGAACCGTTAGTCTATTATTTTGAGATAAAAGCGGGAAAGATCATTTGTTGTTATGATATGCGGGGAGCGGTAAAGAGCGCAGAGGAGCACTTTTGCTTCCGCGTCTATCCAGGCTTTCGAACGCCTTCCTGGGCAAAAGGGGCGGTTATGTATCAGATATTTACAGACCGCTTTTATAACGGAGATCCTTCTAATGACGTTCTGACAAATGAATATCGGTATATCGGGGAACCAGTCGTAAAAGCGGAAGACTGGGATGCATATCCGGACAGTATGGATGTGCGTAGATTTTATGGCGGAGATTTGCAGGGAATTATCGATAAGCTCGATTATCTGGAAAATCTGGGGATAGATGTGATCTATTTAAATCCCATTTTTGTCTCTCCTTCCAATCATAAATACGATATTCAGGACTATGATTATGTTGACCCCCATTTGGGAAAGATTGTGAAAGAAGAGGGGGAATTGCTTCAGCCGCATGAAAGGGAAAACAGGCTTGCAGGCCGTTATATTACAAGAGTGACAGATAAGGAAAATCTGGAAGCGAGCAATCGATTATTTGCAAAACTTGTGGAGGAAATCCACAAGCGGGGAATGAAAGTCATACTTGATGGCGTGTTCAATCATTGCGGTTCCTTTAACAAGTGGATGGACCGGGAGCGGATCTATGAAAACGCTAAAGGGTATGAAAAAGGCGCATATGTTTCGCCGGACAGTCCATATCGGAATTACTTTCGCTTTTATGAGACAGACAAGTGGCCTTACAATCATACATATGATGGATGGTGGGGCCATGACACGCTTCCGAAACTGAATTATGAAGGTTCCAGAGAACTATATGATTATGTCTTACGAGTGGCGAAAAAATGGTTATCAGCGCCTTATTGTGTGGATGGCTGGAGACTGGATGTGGCGGCGGATCTGGCCCACAGCCCGGAAGAGAATCACAAATTCTGGCAGGAGTTTCGCAGGGCAGTAAAAGGCGTCAATCCCGAGGCGCTGATTCTGGCGGAGCATTATGGAAGCCCGGAGAGCTGGCTGAGAGGAAATGAGTGGGATTCCGTCATGAATTATGATGCTTTTATGGAACCGGTTTCCTGGTTCCTGACCGGGATGCAGAAGCACAGTGATGATTATCGGGCGGATCTGTACGGAAATGCGTTCAGCTTCTGGGAGACTATGAAATATCACAATGTTGATTATACGATGCCGTCCTGGCAGGTTGCCATGAATGAACTGTCCAATCACGACCATTCGCGCTTTTTGACAAGGACGAATCACAAGGTTGGACGAACGAATACATTGGGGCCGGAGGCAGCCAATGAAGGAATCAGCAAACCGGTATTCCGGGAAGCGGTACTGTTACAGATGACATGGATTGGAGCTCCTACGATCTACTATGGAGATGAAGCCGGTGTATGCGGATTTACGGACCCGGATAACAGACGCACCTATCCCTGGGGGCATGAGGATAAAGAGCTGATTGAATTTCACAGGCAGATGATACGAATTCATAAGGAAAACCCGGAATTTATCTGGGGGTCTTTATTGAGACTGCATGATGATTACAATGTGATCGCATATGGCAGATTCGTAAAAGAGGAACAGTCTGTTGTCATATTGAATAATAATGAGACAGAAATAAAGAAAGAAATCAGCGTATGGGAGGCCGGCATTCCAAAGGAAGTGATCCTGGAGCAGCTGATTATGACGGATCAGAGTGGTTTTACGACAAAAGCGGTTTATTATCCGGTAAGATCGGGAAAAGTGTCGATTACATTGCCGCCTACGTCCGCTGTTGTACTCAAACACAAAAAGAAAGAAAAAAGAGGTTTCCTGCAATTTCTGTGACAATATTTGGAACCGGTAAAATTCCCATATTGCATAGTGATTCTAATGTAAAGTGTTGACCGGCTTTGTCGATGGGCATATAATAAAATTGTAAGCGAGTAAGAGGCGCACATGATAAGGAGAAAGGAAATATGGGAATAAACCAAACAGGAACACAGAGGAAAAAGACCGGTCAGGCCGCACAGCTTAAGAAACTGGTGATTGAGGTAATTGCCGCAGTAGCCTTGGGGATTGTGATGCTGATCGTATTTACCTTGTCTACATTTGTTTTGTCATCTGTTCAGGAGGAACAGCTTAATGTTTCTATTGCGTTGAATCAATATCGGCTCGGCTCGAAAGCACTGACTTATGCCGTACAATCCTATGCGGCGACACAAGATCAGAAATATTATGACGCTTATCTGAGAGAGCTGAATGAAGATAAAAACAGAGATAAGGCATTGGCGATTTTGGAAACTTGCCGGATCACGGAAGAAGAATGGGGGAAACTGGCAGAGATTGCCTCTTTGTCGGACAATTTAGTGCCTTTGGAAGAGGAGGCGATTGCGCACGCCGGAAACGGAGACGTAGAGTCTGCAATGAACGCCGTGTTCAGCCCGGAATATGGCAGTGTGATCGATGAGATCAGTGAGCTGACAGATCAGACAATCACAGAAATTGAAAACCGGAAAGAAGAAATTGTCAAAATGCTGAAATTGGCAAAGATATTGATCGAGATCATATTTGTAATTGCATTCTCTTATGTTGTATGGGGGATTATCAGAATTACACAGTTTGCCAACAGAGAGCTTCTGATACCAATTAAGAAAATTTCGACGCAGATGGAAGCGCTTGCCAGAGGAGACTTCAGCATGGAAATGGATATGCGTCAGGATGACAGTGAGGTCGGAAAAATGGTAGGAGCCGCCGCATTTATGCGCATCAACCTGTACCAGATGATCAAAGAAATATCGGAAGTTTTGGAGCAGATGGGCGGCGGTGATTACAACATACAGATTAATCAGGAATATGTCGGTGAATTTGTTCGTATCAAAGAGTCTTTCCTTAAGATTGCAGAAAAGATGCGGGATATGTTGACAACAATCCGCGATGCAGTCGGAGAAATTGACAAGGGAGCAGAGCAGCTGGCATCAGCAGCGGAGGATCTGGCTGAAGGAAGTACGAATCAGGCCGTACAGTTGACAGATGTCGTGGAGGCGTTCAAGATATTATCTGCCAGCATGGAGGAAAACGTAGTCGGAGCGGAGGAGTCTGTTGAGATTTCCAATCGTGCAGGCGGCACATTACAGAGAAGCAATGAGAAAATGCAGGAGTTAAAAGAAGCCATTGGCGAAATTAGCAAATGCAGCGAACAGATTGGCACAATCATTAATGCGATTGAAGACATTGCTTCTCAGACGAATCTCTTATCGCTAAATGCTTCTATTGAGGCGGCGAGAGCAGGGGAAGCAGGTAGAGGGTTTGCCGTGGTTGCAGAGCAGGTGAAAAACCTGTCCGAAGAATCGTCAAAAGCTGTGGGAAGAACGACAAAACTCATTGAGACAACGATTCAGGCTGTGGAAAAAGGTATCTCTATTGCGGATGAGACAGCGGCAAATCTTGATGAAGTCATGGAAGGCGCTCAAATGGCGATCGGAAAAATGGAGCAGATCGCAGAATTGCTGAAGCAGGATGTAACTAGTATGCATAATGTGGATGATAGTATTTCTCAGGTATCGGCGATTGTGGACAACAATTCCGCCACATCCGAGGAAACTGCTGCAGTCAGTGAACAGCAGAAAGCGCAAGTGGACACAATGGTAGAGCTGATGAATAAGTTTAACATCTGATGTGACAGTAAACGCCTGAATTCCGGGGCAAAATAAAAATAAAACGAGGTACGAATACATGTGGTTTGATGAAGCAGTTGTATATCAGATATATCCTCTGGGAATGTGTGGCGCACCTCTGCACAATGATGGTGTAGAGGAACACCGCATCCTGCGCGTACTGGACTGGGTGGATCATATTAAGGAGACAGGCGCAACCTGCGTATTGTTTAATCCTTTGTTTGAAAGTGATGCACATGGTTATGATACGCGGGATTATAATAAAGTAGATTGTCGGCTTGGGACGAAAGAAGATTTTCAGAAAGTATGTGATGCACTGCATGAGGCAGGCCTGAAAATTATGCTGGACGGCGTGTTTAATCATGCCGGCAGAGGTTTCTGGGCGTTTGAGGATGTCAGGGAGAAAAAATGGGACAGCGCTTATAAAGACTGGTTTCATATTTCATTTGATGGAAATACCAATTATAATGATGGTTTTTGGTATGAGGCCTGGGAAGGGTGTAATGAACTGGTCAAATTAAATCTGCACAATCCGGCTGTCAGAGATTATTTATTTGATGCTGTACGAAACTGGGTCGGAGACTATGACATCGACGGGTTGAGACTGGATGTGGCATACTGTCTGGATCTGGGATTTTTGGAAGCTCTGCGGGGACTGGCAGACAGTGTGAAACCGGATTTTGTTCTGATGGGTGAGACCTTACATGGAGATTACAACAGATGGATGAATGATCATGCCTGCCATAGCGTAACGAACTATGAGTGCTATAAAGGGCTGTATTCCAGCTTTAATACGGGAAATATGCACGAGATTTCCTATAGTTTAAATCGCCAATTTGGCGGAGAACAGTGGTGCCTGTATACAGGGAAACATCTGCTCAGCTTTTTGGACAATCATGATGTGAGCCGGATCGCAACGATCCTCACAGATAAAAATTGTATTCGTCCGGCTTATGGTATGCTGTTTGGAATGCCTGGAGTGCCTTCCGTATATTATGGAAGTGAGTGGGGCGTGGAAGGAGACAAGAAAAATGGCGATCCTTCTCTGCGGCCTGCAATAGAGCAGCCGGAAACAAATGAACTAACGACATGGATCAAAAGTCTGGCGGAAGCCAGAACAGCCAGCAAAGCACTCTGCTATGGAAGTTATCGAAATGTGATGGTACAGCCAAAGCAGCTGATCTTTGAGCGGAAAACAGAAGGAGAGCGTGTGCTTGTGGCGATCAATGCAGATGAAAATACGTATCATGCAGATTTCAATGCACAGTCAGGACGAGGATGGGATCTGATCACCGGAGAAATGCACGATTTTGGCGGTGGCAGTGATTTACCTCCTTATTCTTGCTTTTTTTGGAAAACAGAGTAAAGCAGTTTGAGGATTGGTTTAAAATAAAAGGGAATAACTGGAGGATAAAAGATGAGGGTATTGAATTTTGGGTCATTGAATTATGACTATGTATATAAAGTAGATCACGCGGTATTGCCGGGAGAGACACTGAGTTCATTCGGGATGGAAACGTTCCTTGGCGGAAAAGGATTGAATCAGTCAATCTCTCTTGCAAGAGCCGGTGTACCTGTTTATCATGCCGGTATGATTGGGGAAGATGGACAGCAATTTCTTGATACATGCAGGAAAAGCAATGTAGATACGACATTTATCAGGCAAATTCCAGGCAAGAGTGGGCATACGATCATACAGTTAGATAAAAATGCACAAAATTGTATCCTTCTTTTTGGAGGCAGCAACCGCAGCATCACGAAAGAATTTGTGGATGAAGTACTTGCAAATTTTGAAAAGGGAGATATTCTCTTATTGCAGAATGAAGTCAATGAACTGGACTATATCATTGACAAGGCGTATGAACGCGGTATGCAGATCGCATTGAATCCTTCTCCGCTCGACAGCGCACTGGATGCCTGTGATCTGACGAAGATTTCTGTATTCCTTCTGAATGAGATTGAGGGAGGGCAGATTTCCGGAGAGAAGGAACCGGATAAAATTTTGGATGTGATGATGAATAAATTTCCGGAGGCAAAAGTTGTCTTGACTCTTGGCTCGGATGGGGCTGTTTATCGTGATAAAACCCAGACATGCAGGCAGGAAATCTATAAAGTACAGGCGGTAGATACGACAGCGGCGGGAGATACCTTTACCGGATACTTCATTGCATCCATGTTAGAAAATATGCCGGTTCAGGAAGCACTTAAAATGTGTGCCAGAGCTTCTTCTATCACTGTGTCACGGATGGGGGCTACAGATTCCATTCCAACGATGGAGGAAGTAAAAGCGGCGATGGTGTAAGCAAAAAAATCTTTTGACAGCCAGATCATTTTGAAAGAAAAAGCATAATTCCAGGCAGGTGAAGTGTTGGAGCAATCAGAAATTGTTCGGGAAGGGTCCGTTATGGGTACTTCGGAGAAAAACAGATATGTGGCAAAACATACAATAAAAGACAGTGTTTTTACGAATCTGTTTCAAGATAAAAAATATTTGATGCAGTTGTATAAAGCGCTTCATCCTGAGGACAATGATATTACGGAGACAGAATTGTCAGACGTCACGATTCGTAACGTACTGACAGACAATATATACAATGATCTTGGCTTTATGGTTGGAAATCGCCTGATGATCTTAGTGGAAGCACAGTCTACATGGACAATGAATATTATAGTCAGAGCCATGTTGTATTTGGCGCAAACGTATCATGATTATTTGGAACGTACCAAACAAAATTTATATAAATCAAAAAAGGTACAGTTGCCAATACCGGAAGTCTATGTAATCTATGCTGGTGACAGGAAAGCGAAACCATCAGAGGTCTCATTGTCAGAAGAGTTTTTTGGCGGAGAAGAATGTTCCATTGATATAAAAGTAAAGATGATCTACGACGGAAAAGAGGGCGATATCATCAACCAATATATCGTTTTCACACAGGTATGCAATGGACAGATTGCCTTATATGGAAGAACAAAAAAAGCGGTTTTAGAGACGATCCGAATCTGCAAAGACAGAGATGTGTTGAAGGAATATCTGGAAAGCAGGGAAAAGGAGGTCATCGATATTATGATGGTATTGTACGACGAGCAGGAAATCATGCGATCTTATCTGGAAAGTGAAATAGAAGAAGCGAGCCAGAAGGCGATACAAAAAGGCATGTGTGAAGGCAGACGTGAAGGCAGACGTGAAGGTATGCGTGAAGGCAGACGTGAAGGCATGCGTGAAGGCATGCGTGAAGGCATGCGTGAAGGAAAATATGCTGCCGGAGTAGAAACAGCCCGACGATTTTTGCAAATGGGAAAGTTGTCGATTCAAGAGATTGCAGATGGTACTGGTTTGTCTATTGAAGAGGTTGAAAGATTGGCACAGTTGCGATCGGAATGATCATTTGAAAAATAATAATATCAGTAAAATAGAAGCAGGAAATCTTGTGAAATATAAGATTTCCTGCTTTTTTCCTTTATAAAAATATATGAAAATAGAATAAAATTCTAGTGAAAGGAGATTTCTATTCAAAAGAGAAAGGAGAGAGTCGTATGAGTGTTTCTTATGGTTATGTGCGTGTAAGCTCAAAGGATCAAAATGAGGACAGACAAATCGTAGCAATGGAAGAGATCGGAATCGAAGAAAAAAATATCTATGTGGATAAACAGTCGGGAAAAGATTTCAATCGGCCTATGTACAAAAAGCTGTTAAAAAAGCTAAAAAAGGATGATCTGATTTATATCAAGAGTATTGACAGGCTGGGAAGAAACTATGAAGAAATCCTGGAACAATGGCGTATTCTGACAAAAGACAAAAAAGCGGACATCATCGTACTGGATATGCCGCTCCTTGATACGAGAAGAGGAAAAGATTTGATCGGTACATTTTTAAGTGATATTGTTTTACAATTATTGTCCTTTGTAGCAGAAAATGAGAGAAAGAATATCAAACAGAGACAGAGAGAAGGGATCGAAGCAGCCAGACTGAGAGGTGTGAAATTCGGAAGGCCAAGAAAACCGGTGCCGGAAAATTTTCCTGTTGTGTATCAGCGGTGGATACTAAAAGAAATCAGCGCAAAAGAAGCATCCATGAGCTGTGGAATGCCGTTATCGACATTTTATAACAAGAGCAGGAAATTAAAAATGAAATAAGAGTTGTGTCGAAGAAAATAAAGTTTTCTCACATATTTTTGAAAGGTGTACTTTTTTGGAATCTTACATAATCAGGTTTTACGTTGTCATTCTATCATAAAACCCAGGGATATACAAGAATATGTCATTTTTTTCGTTGTTTTTCGCTGTGTATGACGATTTTAAAAAAGTACACATTAAAAAAATAGGAGAAAAAGGTGAATATAGCGATTGTACTGGCGGCAGGCGTGGGACAGAGAATGAGAAACGGCGGACTGCCAAAACAGTTTTTGAAGCTGATGGGAAAGCCCATCGTGATCTATACGTTAGAGAAGTTTGAGGCGAGCAGAGAAATCGAGAAGGTGCTCGTTGTCTGTCACAGTAGCTATACTGAATATATGAGAGGGCTGTTGGAATTGTATCAGATCAGGAAAGTGAGCAAAGTTATTGTAGGAGGAAGCGACAGGCAGGGAAGTCTGGTAAAAGGACTGGAAGAGATCGTCAGAGACGGGGGAAAGCCAGAGGACATTGTCGTGATTCATGACGGCGTAAGACCGCTGGTGGATCTGACAACAATTCAAGAAAACATTCGTGTGGCCAGGCAGTATGGCTGCGCGGTAACGGTACATCCGGTATCAGAATCAGTCGTGATTACGCAGTCAGAGGAAGCGGACATGTCGGATTTCAAAAAGAGGGCGGATACGTATTCGATGACGGCTCCGCAGACATTCCGATTGGGAAAGATTCTGGAAGCGTACCGTAAGGCTGGCAGGCAGGAGCGGGGGATGCCGCTCTTAGATGCAGCAATGGTATATGCAGAGGCAGGAGGGGAAGTTCATCTTGTGAAAGAACAGGGAGTGAATATCAAAATCACGACGCCGGAAGACTTTTATTATCTGAAAGCGATTCTGGAGCTGGAAGAGAACAGATATATATTCGGATTATAGGAGAGAGACATGGTAGAGGAAAGAGATCTGAAAATTATAGGGAACAGCCCCATTGACTGGGAAAAGTTTCGGGATAAGACAGTGCTGATTACGGGGGCGAGCGGGCGGCTGGGAATGTATCTTCTGGAAGCAGTCAGCAAGGCGAATATCGACTGGAATCTGAATACGACGATCGTGGCACTGGCAAGGAATGAAGAGAAGATGCGGAAGGTGTTTGGAGAATCGTTACAGCTTCCCTATGTTCATACATTGATTCAGGACATTACGCAGCCGATTTGTTGGGAGGGAGAAGTCCACTATATTTTCCATACGGCGGGGCCTGCCAGCCCGCGGGACTTTACGGATCATCCGGTTGATACGCTATGGAGTCATGTACAGGGGACGCATAATGTATTGGAGCTGGCGAGAGCGAAAAAGAGCGAGAAAGTACTGTATGTGTCCACAGTGGAGATTTACGGGGAATGGAAGGACGAAAAAGGTATTCGGGAAAGTGACATGGGCGTGGCAGGCTGCAACGAGGCGAGGATGTGCTATCCGGAGGCCAAAAGACTGTGTGAGGCGATGCTTGCAGCTTATGAAGCTCAGTATCAGATCCCATATGTTGGCGTGCGGCTGTGCCATACATTCGGGCCGGGGATTACTCTGGATGACGGAAGGGCTTTTTCAGAATTCCTTGAGAATGCATTGCATGGAGAGGATATTGTATTGCAGACGGACGGGCTGGCTACAAGGACTTATACTTATGTGGCGGACGCGACAGGAGCGATGCTGCTTGCATTTACTAAGGGCAGAGAGCATTACTACAATATCGCTAATACTGAAAACCTTGTGAGTGTGCGGGAACTGGCAGAGATAATTGCAGGACTGGATGAGAGCGGCAGAACTAAGGTGAGGACTGAGGCTGGCAATCAGGAACAGGAAAAAGAGCGGCTGCAGTATCTGCCGTTTCTGCTGGGGGTCATGGATACCGAACGGATCCGCATGCTGGGGTGGCGGCCGCAGGTAGGAATCAGGGACGCACTACGTTATACGCTGGAATCTTTTCAGCAGAGAAATAGTTGAAACCTGCTATTTTGAGCGCTGATGACGGACAGAGATGGCGGGGGGGGAGCAGGTGTCAAGCGGCCGTCTGAGGAGTGGGGTGGAAGAGGAGAGGAAGGGGACAGGTTGGCAATAACATGAATCAGGAAGAGAGATACATAAAAAAACGGCTGTGGAAGGCACGGGTTCAGAGCCTGGCATTCTATGTCTGCCGGGTATTTCCGATCAAAAGAAAGAAAGCAGTTTTTTGCTGTATCGAGGGGACAACCGGGTATACATGCAATCCCAAATACATTGCGGAAGAGCTGCACAGACGAGGAGGATATGAACTGATCTGGCTGGTGAATGACAGATCAAAATCGTTTCCGTCTTATATAAGGCCAGTGCATAACAGTCTGTGGAGGAGGGCATATCACCTCACGACCGCAGGATTTTGGATCGATAACAGCAGGAAACAGCTGGAGGCAAGAAAGCGCAGGGGGCAGGTCTATATCCAGACATGGCATGCGAAGCTGGGGTTTAAGCCGACGTGCCTGGATCGTGGTGCGTCCTTTTCAAAGATTGCCTATCTGGTGAGCCGGCATGACTCGGAGATGATTGACTATGTGCTCTCAAACTCTGACTGGTACGATGCGACCCTTCCAAGAGGTATGATCTATGAAGGTCCGGTACTGCGGACCGGGTCTCCCAGATGTGACATCCTTGTGAATGGCAGACGGAAGGCCGCAAAGGCAGTGCGGAAGAAGTTTCATTTACCGCAGGAAGAAAGGGTTATTCTGTATGCACCGACTTTTCGTGGCGGGAGTCAGGGGACGGAGCGCAAAGTGGCAGCCGGGCAGAGATTTCCTGACTATGGGAGACTGCGGGCAGTTTTGGCGGAGCGTTTTGGTGGGAGCTGGACGGTCTTTGTGCGTCTGCATCCCCAGCTTGTAGCCAGAAATCTTGATGGAGGAGCGGTCGGAGAGGGCGCTGTGGACGTGAGCAGAGTGGATGACTTGTATGAAGTGCTGGCAGGATGCGACGCTTTTTTGACAGATTATTCGAGTGCAGCTTTTGACGCGGCAGTGATGCGTATTCCGGTATTTTTATACGCAGATGACTATCAGGAATATACGGGAGAGCGGGGGAAGCTGCTGTGGGATCTTCGGAAACTGCCATTTCCGTTTGCAGAGGATGAGGCAGGCCTTTGGGAAAAGATAACGTCTTTTGAGGATGAGGACTACCAGCAGGGGCTGGAGAGACTGTTTGAAGAGACCGGAATGAAAGAGGACGGAAAAGCCGCAGCGCGGGTCTGCGACCTGATTGCCAGGATGAAAGGATGAAACTGGTCACAAATGGATCATAAATATCAAAATGAAATAGACGACTTTACAAACAACTTTATGTCATATAGGAATGAGAATATCATTCTTTATGGAATTGGCAGATATACGGCGACATTGGTTGAAGGAGTGAAAGGATTTCATTTTGCAGGCCTGATGGATAAAAGTTCTGAAAATATCGGAAAAACGTTTTTTGGACTGCCGGTTATCGATCCGGTTATGGCAGAAAAGATGGGCGATCTGGTCATTATCAATACATCGGAGACTTACTGGGATGTCATTTATGATCGTATCTCTGATTTAAAAATTCCTGTTTATTATAAGAACGGGAAAAGAGCAAAAAAGAGGTTAAAGTGCGGATCAGAGAATCCTTTTTATGATCTTTCTGTTGAAAGTTTATACAACCGTATCGATCAGGCGCAGGTTATATCGTTTGATTTCTTTGATACTTTGTTTATGCGTGCTGTTTGTGATCCTGAAGATATATTCCGCCTGTTGGAGGTAGAAATCCAAGAAGAGTGGCAGTGTGCAAACAATTTCATCGAAATAAGAAATGAAGCAAAAAAAAGGCTCAAAAAACAGTATTCGCTTGATGATCTATACAAAGAAATAGAAAAACTGAGTGCGCTTCCCGGACCGGTGATCCAAAGCATTAAGAAAAAAGAATTGCAGGTGGAGAAAAAACTGTTGGTGCCGCGTCCGGAGAGTGTGGAAGTGATGCAGTATGCACTTCGAAAGAAAAAAGCAGTATATGTGGTCAGCGATATGTATTTGCCGCTGCACTTCTTTGCAGAAATGTTGAATAGCTGCCAGATTAAATTACCAGAGGAAAACATCCTGGTTTCCTGCGTATTAGACTGTTCTAAAAAAGATGGCTCTTTATGGGATTACTACAACAAACGGATTATAAAGGAGAGAGCCGCTTTACATATTGGGGATCATCAAAAGGCAGATATAGAGATACCACGGAAGTATGGAATAAATACGTATTTGGCGCCATCTTCCGGAGAAATATTGTCAGCCTCTTCCATGCATGGTCTTTTAACAAATGTCTGCAGTAATTATGCGGCAGCGATTGCAGGTTGTGTTCGACAGAAATTATTCAGAAATGTGTATACACTTTTGCGCAGAGATGGAATGACTGTGCTCAAAAGCAATCAGGAAATGGGATATGCCGTGTTTGGACCGGTTATTTTGACATTTCTTTTATGGCTGTTACAGGAGAGCAAACGGGATCAGATCAAAAAGCTGGTATTTATGTCACGGGATGGATACTTTTTGCAGGAAGATTTTACATTTTTGTGTGAGCTTCTGGGAGAAAAAAGAGAAAATTGCTACCTTGGAATTTCAAGGCAGCTTGTCATGTCGGCGTCTGTCACTTCCGGGGAAGAACTTCTGGACTATATGTCTATGCCATATACCGGAAGCATGGAAGAATTGTTTGAGGACAGGCTTGGCATAAAAGGCGTAACGAGAGCAGAAGGGCGATCTCTGGAGGAACAGATAAAAATACATTTTACTGAGATACAGAATCATATCCGTGAAATCAGAAAGAATTATCTGTGTTATTTAGAGAGAATGAATCTGGACAATGATTGTGCAGTTGTAGACCTGGGGTATTATGGCAATAACCAAAAATATCTGAATCAATTAACAGGTAAGAGGATACGAGGGTACTATTTTAATGCGGATCTTTCCAGGCAGGAAAGAGATGAGCAAAAGCCGGAGATGAAAGCCTGTTTTCAGCAGGAGCATGACAAAACGGGAAAGAACAGTCAGATATTAAAGCGGATGATTTATATTGAAAGCGTTTTGACAGCGCCTTACGGAATGGTAAGGGCGGTTGATGCTGAAGGCAATTTTGTCTGTGCGGAAAAAAAGAATAATCAAAATTATTTCGACGATAAACGTGAAATCAATGAGGGGATTAAAGAATTCATTTACGATTATGTCAGACTGTTTGGAACGCTTGGACTGAATCCGGACAGACAATTTGTTGATTGGTATTATGGCTTTTGCTTTAGTGGAACGATGGAATTTTCGGATGACATAAAGAGAAGCTTTTATAACGATAACGGAATGATGAACCGGATTGAATCGATGCTGTTTTATTAGGGAGATCAGAAATGCAGAGTGATTTGGGAAGATTGTCAGAAGACTGGAAGGAAATCAATGAAATCGTGCTCTATGGCGCAGGTACCGTGTCTAAAATATGTAAAGGTCTGTTTGAAAAAGTAAATGTTAATATTATTTGTGTCATCGATCAGGATACGGATAAACAGGGAAAAGAATGGAATGGCATTCCGATTATTTCATATACAGAAGCGAAGGAAAAAATAATTGGTAAAAAGATTGTAGTCATGACGGCCCATGCCGCTTACAATGATATTTCTGTATTTTTGGACAGGCAAGGGTTGACAGAATTTGAAGATTATTGCAGGCTCGGACAATTCATCTGTGAATGGTTTTGGAATGCAAGAGGTATGAACTGTGTCTATCATGTAGATATGACAGTGACAACAAAATGTACATTCAACTGTCAGGGCTGCAATATGTTCATTCCGTATTATGAGAAACATTTTCATTATACATTGGAACAATTAAAGCGAAATATCGATCAGTTCTTTTCGCGAATCGACTATGTTGTTTATTTTGGTTTGATCGGTGGAGAACCGATGTTAAATCCGGTTCTGAAAGATGTTATTGTCTATCTGGAGGAAAATTACGGAAGTCAATTTGGAACAATCTCTTATGCCTCAAATGGAAGTGTGCTGCCATCGTACGAAATCCTGGAAGTTATGAAAAAATATGGAACACATATTGTAGTAAGTGATTATTCCGATCAGATTCCTTATCAGGAGAGGCTGGATCTGCTGGAGGCCAGATTCAAAGAATATGGAATTCACTATGATAGAAAACCTTCTATTATATGGTGTGACTTTGGATTTCCGGAGTCGCCGTTCAGACGTAATGAGATAGAACTGAAGGAACATTTGGCATGCTGCAGACCGGAATGGAATGGACTCAATGATGGCAAATTTTATTACTGTAATGTGTCGTGGAGTGCTGAAAAAAGCGGACGATACAAGCTCTGTCCGGAGGACTATATTATTTTGGAGGAGATTGATCCGGAGGATAAATATGCGTGCCATAAGCTGGTAGAGTTGAGCAGAGGGACAAGCAGCTTTTGCAGAATATGTGGTGGCTGTGGAAAAGATAATACCAATTATATACCGGCAGGATTACAGATAAACAACGACATGGCATAAGAACTGGAGACAAGTGATCATGATATTGACACAGGGAATGGAACAAATTCAAAAGTATATAAAACAGGGGAAAAAAATTTATATTTATGGGACAGGGATATGGGGACGAAATATCTACCAGGCATTAGAGCAACAGGGTATATTCGTTCATGGCTTTGTTGTTACGATAAGAAGTGAACACAGTCTTTTCGATCTGCCTGTCTATGAGTTTGCAGAGATAGCAGCAGACAGGCAGGTTAAGGACAGCATATTTATATTAGCTCTTAATCAGCACAACACAAAAGAAGTGACAGCATATCTTGTATCGCATCATATCAAACAGGAACAGATCATATCTTCCGGTGTGATCATGGGTAACGAGGATGAAAGATGTGGGTACGATGAGACACCCTGTATCGACATCACAATGAAAATTGGCTGTAGTATAAATTGTAAGTACTGCCCACAGGATGTATTTCTGCGGGAATATTTGAAAGACAATAAAGACAGAGCATGTCTGATGACTATGGAAACATTAATCCGGTGCATAGAACATATGCCTTCAAATGCGGTGTTCCAGTTCGGCGGATTTGCGGAACCATTTTTGAATCCGCAGTGTGTGCCGATGATCAGAAAAGTCTGTGAAATGGGTAAAACGGTCGACCTGTATACAACACTCGTCGGATTAAACGAAAAGATGTTAAAAGAAGTCCTGGAGCTGCCGATTGGATTCGTTACTTTACATATAGCTGACGAAAAGCAGTACGCAAACATACCATTGACAGATGAGTATTATAAACTGTTAGAGATTATAATAGAACATAAACGCAGCGACGGAAGACCATTCGTCGGCATGTGTAATGCACAGGCACGGCCAGACAAGAGGGCAGAGAAAATATGTGGAAAAAAGTATGTGATTACAAGTTCTCTGTTTGATCGGGCTGGAAATCTGGAAGGTGAGGAACTCGTCAGTAAGTCAATCGGAGAAGGAAAAATCTCCTGTGGTGTGTGCGGCAGTGGGTTGAATAAAAATGAACTGTTACCGGATGGGACGTTGCTTTTATGCTGTATGGATTATGGTATGAAACATGTATTGGGAAATTTGAGGGAACAGTCGTACGAAGAGATCATGCGTGGGCAGGAAATGAAACGGATCAAAGAAGGAATGTTGTCTGACTTTTCCAGAGATATATTGTGCCGGAAATGTTCCTGCGCTAAATTGATATAGTTGACAGTGGAATGAGGCAGTAGGAAATCATAATGAGGGATAATATATTATTGAGTGTAATCGTACCAATTTACAATATAAAAGAGTACATAGACAAATGTATTGCAAGTATATGCAAGCAGAGCTACAAAAACCTGGAGATTATACTTGTAGATGACGGCTCGACGGATGGATGCTCACAAATTTGTGACGATTATGCTGAAAAAGATCCCAGAATTCATGTTATCCATAAGGAAAATGGCGGATTGGTGAGCGCCCGTAAGGCAGGAGCGGAGGCTGCTGCGGGGGAATATGTTATAAATGTGGATGGAGACGACTGGATAGAAAGAGAACGATTACAAAATCTGGTCAATGAAATAAAGAAAAATTCGCCTGATATGGTTTGTATAGATGGATTTGTTCGGGAGTATGGTGAGACATATCATGTAACGGTAAACTTTCTCGATATAAAAAGAGCCGTATATGTGGGAAGAGAGAAAATCAGAGAATTTCTGGAAAACGCGCTCGACAGTAAACATTTCTACACACAGAAGATACCCTTTACCCAGTGGTGCTGGGCGGTTCGACGGGAATTATATAAAAAAGTACAGAAACAGATCGATAACAGGATCAATATGTGTGAAGACGTTTTGTGCATAACAGCGTGTATTTTAGAGAGCAGTAAAATTTCGTGTATGGCAGATAACAGTTATCATTATATCCAAAGAGATAATTCCATTGTCTGTTGTTTTCACACCGACGAGTTAAAACTGTGGTATCAGCAGTATTATAAACTTTTAGAAGAGCATGATTTATTGGGACGTCTTCATTTTCTGTTAAATCAGACAGTCATGCTTCATTTGCTGGGGGCAAATTATCAGGCATTTTTTAAGAGAGAGAAAAATTATTTATTTCCATTTCCAGAAGTGATTCCCGGCAGCAGAGTGATTCTTTATGGTGTGGGGAACCTGGGGAGGAAGATTGCTCAAGTACTGCAAAATGGATGTGAGAATTACAATATGGTACTCTGGATCGATAAAAATAGCGGGAGGATGATTGATAATTATAAAATAAGCGGTATAGATGAGATTTGTAAAGTTGAATATGATTATATAGTCATTGCGAATATCCGTACTTATTTGTCGGAGCAAATAAAAAATGATTTGATTAGAGCAGGAGCTGTGGAAGAGAAAATTGTACTTATTGATGCGGAAACGATCAATAATGTGAAGTTTCCGGAAGGATTTGAGATAGGGTAGCATCTGACAGCAAAATGATATATCGGAAAAGGGATAAAAGCTGAGATGAAAAAGATATTATTCGGAGCAGGTAAATACGGAAAATATGCTTTGCTTAAATATGGAAGAGAAAATGTCGCTTATTTTGTGGACAACAATGTGACTCGGGTCGGTAATCGAATTGATGGGATCGAGATCATCAGTTTTGCCCGATTCCTTGAAATATACAGAGATTTCGAGATCGTCATTTCCACACAATATGTAAAAGAGGTGGAAAATCAACTCAACAGACAGGGAATATATCATTATACAAACTTTAAAACAGATAAATGGTGCTACTACCCCACCAATGAATTGATTGTCAATCCCTATGAAATGGATGAAGGTATAGACAATGATTATATTGACACTTCAGGTATTGCGGTTACAAATAAAATCAATGCCATCAACAATCAGGTCGATGAGCTTTATGGAACCGATCATCTATTTGACCATGTGGAGATTGAGACAGTGAATCGCTGCAACGGTGGCTGCTCTTTTTGCCCGGTCAGTGTTAAAAATGATACCAGAGAATTCAAAAAGATGGAAGAAGAGCTATTTTATAAAATAATCAACGAGCTTGAAAGACTATCCTACAGTGGGAGACTGGCGCTTTTCTCCAATAATGAGCCTTTTCTGGATGAACGAATCATAAAGTTTCATCAGTATGCGAGGGAAAGGCTGCCGCGGGCAAGAATGCACCTGTTTACAAATGGCACATTACTGACAGTTGAACGATTTGTACAGATCATGGAATATCTGGATGAGCTGGTCATCGACAATTATCATCAGGAGTTAAAATTGATTGGGCCATGCCGGAAGATCAAGGCTTACTGTGAAGAACATCCGCAGCTGAAGTCGAAAGTGACAATCGTATTGCGCAAAGTGGATGAAGTATTGACGACGAGAGGTGGAGATGCGCCAAATGCGAGACTGGTGTCTTATCCCGGGGCGAAGTGTGTGCTTCCTTACCGACAGTTGATCATCCGTCCGGACGGGAAAGTATCACTTTGCTGCAATGATGCACTTGGCAGAAATACATTGGGAGATGTGTCAAAGGATTCTGTATTGGATGTATGGAATAATGATCGGTTTCGTATGGTCAGAGAATGTCTGCACAGAGGGCGGTCAGAGTGGAAGCATTGCCAACATTGTGACTTTTTCAGCGTAGGCTAGAACGCAAGAACGGCTCAGGAGACGGAAAAACGGGAGAGATTAGATGGATAACAAAATGCTGCTTGGCAGAATAGAGGAGAAAAGCATTGTTGTCATAACAGGAGGGGGAGATGCAGGGCTTTATCTGTATCGTATGCTCAGAAAAGAAGCTGCGGAGAAAAGCATATTTCTGTGTGACAATTCGCATAAAAAACAAGGCAGATACGGAGAATATGAAGTTTATCCGGTGGAAGAAATGGCGAGGCGTTATCAGGACGGAATATTTCTGCTGACTTCTTCGATTCACGAGAATATGATGCGGGATCAACTGATAGCTTTGGGAATTAAAGAAAAAAATATCATCTTGGCGGTTACGGAAGAAACAGAAATTTTTCTGAACGAACAGCAGAGAAAGAAAAAACTGACACCGAAACAGAAACTGCAGTTTGAAGTGGACATAGCATCCCATTGCAATTTAAACTGCAAGTGCTGTTCTCAGTTTTCCTGTATAGCGGACGAGGAATTCATTGATGTCGATCAGATGCGGCGTGACTTTGAAAGATTAGGGACGCTGTTTGACAGAGAATGTGAACGTATTTATCTGATCGGCGGGGAACCGCTGCTGCATCCCCGTCTGCCGGAGTGCATGGAGATCGCGCGGAATGCGTTTCCTGTCGGAAAAATATCTGTCTTTACGAATGGCATTTTGTTAGGAAGTTGTAATGAGGACTTTTGGAGAGTGTGTCGGGACAACAGAATTACGATCATTGTGACAAAATATCCGATCGTGCTCGATTATGAAAAAATATCGCAGAAAGCCATAGAAGAAAACGTTACATTTGAATTCTTCGGCGCCTCCGAAGACTTTAAGTTTATGACTAATATGGGGTTGGATCTGAGCGGTAATCAGCTACCGGAAGAAAGCTTTGCCTGTTGTATTGAAGCAAATAATTGTATCAAGCTGTCAAATGGCAGGCTGTATACATGCACAAGGCCGGCGGCAATTTATAAATTCAACAACTATTTCAAAAAAAATCTTACAGTGTCCGAACAAGACTTTATTGACATCTATCAGACAGGTTCGGCGGAAGAAATTTTGATGAGTCTTGCAAGGCCGATTCCTTTCTGCCGGTACTGTAACCAGGACAGAGGTGTGAAACATGCCATGTCCTGGGGACAGACGGAAAAGAGGATTGAGGAGTGGTTATAGTTATGAGGCCTAAGGAAAGTATGGAAAAATTAGTATTGTTTGGTGGCGGAAAAATCGGAAAGCGGGTATTTCAGCGTCTTGGTAGTGATCGGGTAGAGGCTGTTATTGATTCTGTCCGGGGGGGGTATTTGCCGATGGAGTACCGTTTATCTTGATGGACGACTATATAAGGGATTATGCGGGAAGAAAAATTTTGCTTTGTTCGATTTATGCGAACGAGATGGCAGAGATACTGAAGCAAAAGGGCATTTATCAATACGAGATACCGGTGGAAGTATGGAAACGGGAAGATGTTCTTTCAGATGATGAGATTGCACATGAAAAATGGCCTTTATATTTGCAAAGGCTTTGTGACAAACCGGGAATGGATGTGCTGGAGCTTGGCAGCAGAGTAGTGACAGGAGCCAACTTTCGCTCCTTGTTTTCTAAGGCGAGATATGTAGGGTTTGACTATTATGAAGGAGAAAACGTTGACATTGTAGGAGATATTCACAGGGTAAGTCAATATTTTGATCATCAGTTTGACCTGATTTTTTCCAGTGCAGTATTCGAACATCTGGCTATGCCATGGCAGGCGGCATTGGAAATCATCAAATTACTAAAACCAGGTGGTTATGTGTTTATTGAGACACATTATGCGTTCGGCAGTCACGACAGGCCGTGGCATTTTTTCCAGTATAGTGAAAATGCGTTGCATGTATTGTTCCCGGAAAAGTTTGGCATGAGGTGTCTGAAAAAAGGGTGCAGCAATCTGCTTTCCGGAGCGGAGTTTTCGGAAGAAGCCTGTGGATATTTGCAGGGGCAGTGTGTGGGCGGGCTCTATTGTCACAGTGAATTTTTGGGGCAAAAAACAATGCAGATAAAAGAAGAATATCTTGACTGGAAAAACATTTGTCTGGAAGATGTGACCGGAGCAACAAAATATCCACGAAAGGAATAAAAATAGATGAAAAGAATCGGCATCTTTTTATTCTATGATTCGAAAGGAATCATAGATGAATACAAAGTCTACTTATTAGACAGCCTGAAGCAGATGTTGGCGGACTTGATCATTGTTGTAAATGGCAAAATCTGTGACGATGGACTGGCTGTACTGCGAAGGTTCAGCGAAGACATTTATATCAGAGATAATATAGGATTCGACGGGGGGGGTACAGGGAGGTACTAATCAACCGATATAAAGAGCTAGACTGGCGGCAGTGGGATGAGATCGTCCTGTGCAATGATACCTTTTATGGACCGCTGTATCCATGGAAGACAATTTTCTCGTTGATGGAGGAAAAAGAGCTTGATTTCTGGGGACTTAGCAGAAATGCCGGCGGGGCTAAGATTATGCAGGATGGTTCGGACGAGCCTGAGCACATACAGGCTTACTTTCTTGTTATAAACAGAAGAATGTTTATGAGTCGTTATTGGCAGGAGTTCTGGAACTGTTTTGTTTATCCTGAAAAATATCGGGAAGCGATCGAACTGTTCGAAATAGCGTTTACGGTGTGGTTTTCCGGTAAGGGATTTCGGTTTTCCTCTTATCTGGATGAAAATGGAGGCGGGCAGTACATAAAAAATAAAAGAAACCCTTATATGGTTTACACATATGAAATGATCAACGACAGTAAATTTCCTGTTATAAAGTATCGGTCTATGACGCCTGCTAATTGTAAAAGTGCAGGACTCGTATTAAACTATATCGAAAACCATACCGATTATGATCATAACCTGATCTTACGACACCTGGAGCGGGTGGAGCAGGAAGGGCGTATGAGGCCGTGGGGTGCATCAGGGTTAGCAGCATTTGTAAAAGAGCATCGCAAAGTATATGTTTTCGGGCATGGCCAGTATGGAAAAGGGTTGGAGGATTATTTTCGGATGAAAAACTGGGAGCTGAGCGGATTTGTCGTTTCGGAGCCCAGGGAGGAAGGGGAGATTCGTTTGGATGATTTTGTATGTGAAGAGACAGACGGACTTATCGTAGCGCTTGGCGTAAGAAATACATTAGAAGTAAAACCATGTTTGGAAGAGCGGTTAAGAAAAGAACAGTTACTATTTTCTCATATGTAATATGAGAATCATGCAATCAGAAAAGAGATTGGTATCTATGAAAAAGATTATTTTATTCGGCGCGGGCAGGCGTCTGAAAACAGTTGTGACAATTTTGAATAAACTGCAGGAATTTATCGTGACAGAGATTTGGGACAACGATAAAAGGCTGTGGGGAAATATAGTTTCTGTCTGCGGCCGTGAGGTGGCAGTCAGGGCGCCTCATTATGAGGAAGCAGTTCCGGTTTTGATCCTGCCGGAACATTTTTATGAACAGATCCGGGCACAGTTGACGGAACAATTAGAAATCCCGGAGGACAATATTGTGCCGTGGCAGTATTGCCTGAGTAAAATCAAAGCGGAGATCAGGAAACGGTATCATGACAGTGCGGACCCGCAGATCAGGTCTGTGATGGAATATCTGGAATCCCATGAACTGAATGTTTTCTTTGACTTCGCGGGAGAGGGCAATTCGGAGAAGTGCCCGGAATTCCCTGTCTGGAGGGAGGAAGAGAACGGACTGGTCTGTTCTCGCTGGAAAGGAAAAAAAATATATTTCAAGCGAAGCATGAGTGAACAGATGGCAGTGAGTTATCTTGCAGGGATTGTCAGGGAGCAGTCGGCATGTTCGCCGCATTGTTACTGTCAGCCGGGTTTTGCCATAATGGAAAAAGACGTAGTGGCAGATGCCGGTGCGGCGGAAGGCTTTTTCTCCCTGGAATGCATTGATCGGGCGAAGAAAATATATGTGATTGAGAGCGATCCCGAGTGGGTCGAGGCATTGCAGCATACATTTGCAGATTGGAAAGAGAAAGTGGAAATTGTGGAGAGAAGGTTGTCGGACAGAGACGACGGGGAATGTATCACGCTGGATACTTTGAATCAGTATGCCCAAACACCGATCACATTTCTGAAAATGGATATAGAAGGAGACGAGATGGCGGCTCTAAAAGGCGGAGAAAACATGTTGTATCACAATACGGATCTGCGGGTGATAGCCTGTACATACCATAGGGGGGGGGGCAAAGCAGAGCCTTATCTGATTATCTGCTGCGGCATCATTTTACGGTCTCTTTCTCTGATGGGTATATGTTCTTTCCTTATGGGGAAGAGATCATGCCGCAGCTTCGACATGGTCTGGTTCTTGGGAAGAAATCTGTCAGGAAAAAGGTTTTTGTATGGGGAATCGGCGCTTATGCTGCCGACGTCATAAACTGTATCGATCAGGAAAAGGCTGTGATACGGGGAATGATAGACAGTATGGGTTCTGAAAGTGGCGGTCTTTGGATGAATGAATGGCCTGTCTGCCGCCCGGAGGAGGTGAAGCCGCTTGTTTATGATCTGATCATCGTGTCCGTAAAGAATTACGGTGATATTATAAAAACTGCATCAAATGTTGGTCTCCGCAGAGACAAATTGCTTTTTTTCTGGAACGAAGAGGACAGAGGTGCGGAAGTGTTTGAACAAAACAGGGTTACATTGTTACTGCAGCGCCTGTTATTGGAAGAATATCAACTGCGTCTTGCCAATACACCCTATGAATATCATATAAAGCAGACTTTTTCGGTACTTCCGGCGGAGGAATTATTAATACGGCTGAAACATGAGAAAGCCTCCCTGTGCCGTTTTGGAGACGGGGAGTTTGAGATGATACGCGGAAAAGAAAGACCCTGGTTCCAAAAGCCGGACAGATGTCTGAGTGACAGGCTGTTTGAGATCCTGCATTCGGAAGAAAAAAATGTGCTGCTCGCCATACCGGACATTTTCGGTTCTTTGGAAGTTTATACGGAATATGCCGCCGATAAGATACGTCAGTATTTAGACTTGGAGACAAGAGAGGAGGTTGGCAGATTGATTCCGGCGAATCGGACTTTTTATGACGCTTATGTCACAAGGCCATATCTGATCTATCGGGACAAAGAACATGCCAATGTGATTTTCAAATTATTTCAGGACATCTGGAAAGGACGCAATGTACTGCTTATCGAGGGGGAATATTCGAGGACAGGGGTTGGCAACAGACTACTGGAAGGAACAAAATCTGTCAGACGTATCATTGCTCCGGCTCAGGATGCGTTTGCCTGTTATGATAGAATACTGGAATGTGCGCTTGCCCATAAAGTTAAGGATATGCTTGCCCTGATCAGTCTGGGACCGACAGCTACTGTGTTGGCTTATGATCTGACTTGTCATGGAATACAGGCGGTCGACATAGGTCAGCTTGACAACGAGTATGAATGGTCCCTGTGCAAGGCAGAAACCCGGGTGCCCATTGCCGGAAAAGGTGTTGCGGAACTTTCCTGGCATCATGCACCGGATGCGATCCCTGATGAAACATATGAGAGGCAGATCGTGGCAAAAATATTGAAGTAAGCACTGCGCTGACAGATCAGGAGCAGGCAGGACGGGACCATAGAAAGGAAGTCTATGAAAATCCTGATATTTGGGACCGGAACCTATTATCTGCACTACAAAAAATATACCATGGGGGAAGAGATTGTTGCCCTTGTAGACAATGATACTGTGAAATGGGGAAAGAAACTGGATGGACATCGCATTATTGCACCCAGTGAGATCGGCAATTATGAGTATGATCAGATTTATCTGTGCAGCTTATTGTATACAAAGGAAATGAAAGAGCAGTTGTTGAAACTGGGCATTGGGGAAGAGAAGATCCGTTATGTGTTTGAACTTCCTGCGGACAGAGCAGACCCCTGGCGGGTCTATCATGCGCAGCGGGGAGAGAGGGAACAGAGAATAGCTGTGCGGGAAAGTATTGCGGGAGCGCGTGAAACCGGTACAGAGAAGTGGACTGACGGGAAGGAAAGGATGGCGGGAGAGCGAATTGTAATGATCTCGCATGACCTGACCGTTACCGGGGCACCGAACTGTCTCCTGTATGCGGCAGAGATATATGTCCGACAAGGTTACTGTCTGACCGTAGGGGCACCGGAAGACGGCCCTATGAGAGAATGCTTTCTGGCAGCAGGGGCAGACGTCATAATTGATGAGCGTCTGCGGATGGGCAGGCTGAAAGATATGGAGTGGGCGCAGGGAGCCGGACTGCTTTTTGTCAATACAGTGCAGCTTTTTTATCTGTTGCTGGAGAGAAATTTGTCTGTTCCTGTGATCTGGTGGCTGCACGAACCGCAGTCACTGTACCACAACGTAGTTCCTGAGCGTGTGTGTGCGATTCCAACAGGACATTTGAAGGTCGTCACAGTCAGTGGAGTGGCAGAGAGAGCATTCCGGGCAGTATGCCCTTCGTTTCCGGTGAAACGACTGATGTTCGGACTGCCGGACAGAGAGATCGGGAATGAGAAAAAGCGGTGCTGCACGTTTCTGCTCATCGGTGGTGTGTGTGCTCTGAAAGGACAGGATATTCTGTTGAACGCGGTCAGTGATCTGACAAGTGAGGAAGTAGCAGTCTGCGAGTTCTGGCTAGTGGGAGAAGCAGATACGCGATATGCCGCATCTCTGCGCGAGATCAGTGAGAGGCTGCATCTGCCAGTCCGGTTTTTCGGAGCGCTGCCACATGAAGAGACGCTGCGAATGATTCAGGAAGCGGATGTGCTGGTCTGTGCGTCAAGGCAGGAAACGGTATCAATGGTGGTAATAGAGGCAATGATGTACGGAAAGCCCACGGTTGTGAGCAGCGGCGCGGGGATTGCCGAATACATGAGAGATGGAAAAGACGGACTTATTTTTGCTACAGAAAATGCGGAGGAACTGCGGAAAAAGCTGAGATACTGCCTGACTCACAGAGACGTCTTGCGGGAGATAGGCAGGCGGGCAAGAGGCATATATGAAAGATGCTTTTCCATGCGACAGTTTGAAGCGGGACTGGCGGAAATTATGGATGAAATGAGGGAATAAGGTGGAAGAAGTCATCTTTCTTCCACCACCTGGAAAATATAAAATTTTAAGTAATAAGAGCTGTCAGCAGCCCAGAGAATTGGATGATCGGGCGCCTGGGTACGAAACTCTACCTGGCGCAGACGTTTGTGAGCGCTTCTGGCAGCTTCTTTGATAGTCTTTGCGAACAGTTCCGGATCCATAAAATGAGAACAGGAGCAAGTGGCAAGAAAACCTCCGTTTCTCACAAGTCTGAGGCCGCGCATGTTAATCTCGCGGTATCCTTTGATCGCATTTTTCACGGAATTTCTGGATTTGGTGAAAGCAGGAGGGTCCAGAATGACGACATCATAAGACTTCTCTGCACGTTCGAGTGCAGGAAGCAGATCAAAGACGTCGGCAGTCTGAAACTGTACGACCGATTCAAGATGGTTAAGGGCCGCATTTTTTTGCGCCTGCCTGATGGCCGTTTCCGAGGCATCGACACCAAGCACGGAGGCGGCGCCGGCCACTGCCGCATTGAGGGCAAAGGAGCCGGTATGCGTAAAGCAGTCCAGTACTTTTTTGTTTTTACATATCTTATGGATGGCGGCCCGGTTATATTTCTGATCGAGGAAAAATCCGGTCTTCTGCCCGTCTTTTACGTCGACAAGGTATTTGACTCCATTTTCCGAGATCTCCACGTTCGTATCAAAAGGCGTGCCGATAAAACCTTTGCAGCGCGTCATTCCCTCCTGTTCTCTCACTTTCGCATCGCTTCGCTCGTAAATACCGCGTACAGAGATGCCGTCATTGTTTAAAATATCAACGAGAGCCGTGAGAATCAGAGATTTCAGACGGTCAATTCCAAGGGCGAGAGACTCCACTACAAGGACATCTGCGAATTTATCGACGACAATACCGGGGAGAAAGTCTGCTTCTCCGAAAATGATACGGCAGCAGGAGGTGTCTACGGTTTCTTTCCGATAATTCCAGGCATCCAGCACCCTCCGGTGGATAAAATCTTCCGTGACAGGATTGTCTTTATGCCGGGAGAGCAGACGGACCGCAATTTTCGAATTGGTATTGAGAAATCCATAGCCCATGAAATATCCGTCAAAATCATGGATGGATACAATATCCCCATTTTCAAAGTTGCCAGTGACGGCGTCGATCTCGTTGTCATAGACCCACATGCCGCCGGCTTTCAGTGTGCGGCCTTCGCCCTTTTTCAGTGTAACAAATGTGTTTTGCCTTATCATGTAGCGTATCCTCCGGATTGATTTGCAGGCAGTTTTGATTGGACACAGATAAATTGCCTGTAACCATTATTCCAGTTCCAGAATTACAGACTGGTAATTGTCTAATATGACAGATTTGTCATCTTCTATCGTTAATGTATCATAATTGTTGAGTAGTATATTCTTGCAGGGGGATGGCAGTGTCAGGTTCCGCGGCTCCCTTCTGAAGTTTGCAAGTACGAGTAACGTCTGACGCTCACCTTTGCGGAAAAAGGCCATGAGATTTTCAGTGTCTTCCATAAAAGGTTCCAAAATACCATAGACAATCGTATCTGCATAGCGGGGATCTTTTCGCAGAGCGATGAGTGCCTGATAATAAGAAAAGACGGAAGTTTCGTCATTGATCTGCGCTGCCGCATTGATGTCTGTATAGTTGGGATTGACACGCAGCCAGGGAGTGCCTTTCGTAAATCCGGCATTCGCAGTATTGTCCCATTGGAAGGGAGTACGCGCGTTGTCCCGGCTGAAAAATGAAACTGCTGACAGCGCTTCTTCTTCAGACAGTCCTGCCCGTAGGGCTACGCTGTATTCATCAAGGGTACTGATGTCATCAATCTCGTCGATCGACGCAAAGGGAAGATTCTCCATGCCAATTTCCTGTCCCTGATAGATCCACGGAAGGCCGCGGAGCATAAAGGAGATCGTAGCCAGAAGTTTTTTGGACGTATCTGAGAGGTCTTCCGAGGGAATATATCGGCTGACGCCGCGGGGCTCATCATGGTTTTCAATAATATTGGAGAGGAAGCCGATGTCCTTCACAAGTCTCTGCGAAGTAAAACAACATTTTTTAAATTCATCAGGCATAATGTGGAGGCAATCATACCAGCCTTTCGAACTTCCGCCATAGACTGTTGAGCGGAAATCAAAAATAGTGGAGAAATATCCGTTGTCACCGACGAAACTTTTTAACTCATCCTCTCTCATGTTAAACACCTCTCCGGCGGTAAACGCATCATATTTACGGAAGGCTTTATCGCGCATCTCTCCCAGAAACTCACCGACGCCAATGGCATCTTCGAGCATTCTCGGTGCAGCGGTCAAACCGTCGTCCCGGTCGGCAGGATAATTCCAGGCATCGAAGGGCAGCGCTTTTTTAATATTAATGATGGCATCGATGCGGAAACCGGCAAGGCCCTTTTCCAGCCACCAGCAGATCATTTTATAGATTTCTTCCCGAAGTCCGGGGTTTTCCCAGTTCAGATCAGGCTGCTTTTTGTGGAACAAATGCAGATAGTATTTATCCGTGCCAGGGATCGGTTCCCAGACGCTGCCGCCAAAATAGCTGCGCCAGTTGTTCGGTGGAGCGCCGTTTTTCCCCTGTTCTATGTAAAAATATTTCCCGTATTCGCCGTCCGGGTCTGCAAGCGCTTTTTGAAACCATTCGTGTTCATCGGAGCAGTGATTGACGACAAGATCCATCACAATATGCAGGTCTCTCTTTTTTGCTTCGGAAATTAATTCTTCCATATCGTCCATCGTGCCAAAGCGGGGATCGATGTCATAATAATCAGAAATATCATATCCCTGGTCAGCCAAAGGAGAGCGGTAACAGGGAGAGAGCCAGATAATATCTATGCCAAGCTCTTTCAGATAATCCAATTTGTTTGTTATCCCTTTCAGGTCGCCGATGCCATTTCCGGTCGTATCATAAAAACTTTTAGGATAAATTTGGTATGCGACTTTACCATGCCACCATTTTTTTTGCATCTGTTTATTCCTCCTGACTTCATTCTTTATAGAAGACTGTTGTGTTATCCAACCAAATGGGAAATTTCGTCATTGGCGGTATCAGAACCTATTTTTGCGGCCTGTGTTTTTCTGCGCTTCATTTGCAGTATACTGATCATTTCTTCCTTGTCATCTTCGGAAAGTTCGCGAAAGCCAGTTAATAATTCCTCTTCCAGCGGAGCGAGAAAGGCCGGGTCTTCCTGCTGGAGGCTTTCTCCTGTCAGCATCCAGTCTATGGAACACTCAAGCGCTTTTGACAGCTTGATCAGAGAAAGTGCAGCGGGGAGTGTCTTTCCGTTTTCAATATCGCTTAAAGTTCCGGAGGAGATGCCTGTGAGTTCTTTGATCTGTGGCTGTGTCAGATCTTTTCTTTTTCTCTGCTGTTTGATACGTTCACCGATCGCGTTCATTACAACTCCTTTGCTACAACTACGTTGAAAAATCGTTTATCCGAAATATTGTTGACATTTTCGGATAAACGAGATATAATAAATTCATAGAAGGACAATACAATCCTGATTATTATAGCAATTCTCTTAGTAAATCTCAATAGCCGGAGTTCTCTGGCACACAAAAATTCGCCCGGCTCTGGGCATTGACAAAGCAGGGATTCTTGATAGTTTGATACACCTTGGAAAGAGTTCCTGCCGATTGTCTTTCCGCAGCAATTTCAACAGATATAAGATATGGAACGGAGAGCAGAAAACCTGTTGACTTTTTAGATCTCGTTTGGTATTATATATAAGGCATTGAGGCAGTCAATATAAGTGGCTTGCGGGTGTAGTTCAATGGTAGAACACCAGCCTTCCAAGCTGGATACGTGGGTTCGATTCCCATCACCCGCTTTTTCAGGGAAATATTCGTTGACAGATATTTCATAGTATGATAGAATAAAAAGCGCGTTAGATAATCGAATAAAAATTATATATGCACGAGTGGCTCAGTGGTGGAGTATCGCCTTGCCAAGGCGAGGGTCGCGGGTTCGAATCCCGTCTCGTGCTCTGGTTAAGATCGCGGAAATGTTGAGTTTATCAGCATTTCCGTTTGTTTTACCCTGAAATCTGCTTGGTTACACATGGTTACACTTTTTATAGGAATTTTTAGCGTGCCAGTGCTTTTTCTAAAGATGATTCTGTTTCAGATTTCTCCATCCGGTTAAAACAGTAATTCTTATAAGTTGTTCGCTCGTCTTCATGGCCTGCCTGTTTGCGCACTTCGTTGATATTAATTCCTGCATCAATTAATGTGCTGATATAAGTTTTTCTGACCTTATGGGAGGCTTTTTCCATGATGCCTGCGTGGCGGCAATATTTGCGTATCCGCGTGTCAATACATCGGGCATGGATGCGCCCTTGTTGGTTTAAGAACAGAAAACCATCGTCTTTATAACCGTGTTCATGGTTGCTTTGCTCAACCATTGCGATGATTGTCCGTGCCGTTTTGGAAAGATAAACCAATCTGTCCCCGGCATCGCTTTTTGTATGCTCCACGATTTTGTAGCGTTGTACAGACCAAGAACCATCAGGAAGCTGTTCTTTTGTCCGTACTTCCATGCGCTGTACATGAAGGTAATTGCCGGATATATCGCTGCTTTTGACGGCTACTATCTCACCAAGGCGCAGGCCAGTCTGGTACAGAAGCGGGATGGCAAGGCAGGCAACGCTTTCTGTTTCTTTGAAATCTGCATAGGCTTCCGCTTCGATCACTGGCTGTTCATTAGTCAGAAAGACCTGCGTTTCATCATCAGGCTTTCTTTTCATGGTAAACAGTTTGCGATCGATCTTAACATTCTGAAATGGGTTAATCTCAATAATGCCTTTTTGTACCGCATAGTCAAGAGACTGACGCATGATAATGGACATATTGTAGTATTGCTTTTTGGTGAGTTGTTTTTCTCTGATTTTTTTCAGTGCCCATTGTTCCAGCCTGTCATAATTCAGTTTTGAAAGGGGCACGTCTATGATCGTATCATTCAGATAGTAAGCCTGCCAGTCATTGTGAATACGGTATATGTACATAGTGGATGTCGTTTTGAGTTTCTTATATTCAAGCCATGACTGGTAGAAGGTGCGCAAGGTAATTTTGCGGTTGTTTAAGCCGCTTTCCTGTTCCCGGTAGAAAGTAATAATAGCAGCGTACAGATTTTCAAGGGTTCTTTTTGCGATAAGCCGCCGTTTTTCCTTTCTGCTTTCATCGGGAAGGTAGGTGCGCCACCTGCCGTCTTTTCCCTGCCAGGGTTTACTGTATTCGAAATGCTTTTCTATATATTGTTTATTGGTCATTTCCTCCTGTTCGCTTTTTGCATCCTCTAGTGTCATATTACATTTTTGCAGAAGGAAAAGCAATAATTCTTTGTCTGATTCTCGATTTTTTTTCATAATAGTCCCCGAAGAGATATTTTATAGCCATTGTTTCAGTCAAATGGCAGAGCAGCGGAGTCATCCAGTTCAATAAAGTCGTTTGTATTTTCTTGTGTGCTTGCAACATCTGACGCTATATCGGCGTCAAACAGTTCATTTACTTTCTTTAGCAGGGAATCTATGACAGAATCGTCATATTTTAGCTCGATGGTATTTTCGTGTAGATAGGGTTGTATATGTTTTCTTCTTCGGTAGTTCAGTTTTGCTATGTAGGGTTCATAATCTACGCCGCAGGACTGCAAAGCAAGGCAGAGGGTAACAATGCAGCGATTGAGGCTGTCCAGTTCATCGGCATTTTTTTCGGAACTACCGGATTGCAGGATGAATATTTTTTCAAGGCTTAAAGGCTTGCCCGGTACTAATGTATGTTCTATCCTTGTCAGGGGCTCATCGGTGTCTTCCAAATTTTGTTCTTTTTTCTTATCATAAATTTTTGTAAATCCATGCTGCTGTCTCTGACCTCTGTAGATCGTACCTTTATACAGGCGGGTTCTTTTTGGGAACCGTAAATATGAATATTATTGATCGAGTAAGGCACGTCGATTGCATAATCATATTTCTTAAGGATGCCACTTGTGCAGTTTTTTCTGAGCCAGTTCATAACATCCTGAAATACCGCCTTATCATGATGTTTATTGGGATTTACTTCCAGACGCAGCATAGGAAGTATGTCCCATGTACGCGCTGCTTTATCAAATGACTGGGCTTTCCCAAAGGAAATATGAATAGCATCTATGTGAACAATGTTGCTATACCATAAGTATTTGCTGCATGGGGAACAGTTTAATTTTTCCCATCCGGGACAATCATTCTTTTCGCGTATGGCGATTAGTTCATTCGCAACTTTTTGCATGTTGTAGTTTTTCAGATAATAGACATAGATAACATTATCTATACTATGGATGAATCCATTTTGGTCGTTGACAGAATAAAAATATTGAATGAGATCATCCCCTTTTTGTAATATTACATTATCCTCCGGCTATTAGATTATGCCGGAGGATATGCTACAGAAGCGGCAGGCTTACGGCTTCGCCGCCGCCATGCCGCCGGTAATCAATCCCATGTATAACTTCCCTTCCATACTAATAGTTTTTTAAGGCTTTGGGGGTCTGACAGGTACGGCATCTGGACAATATCCAGTTCTTTTTCCGGACGGGAAATGTATCCGCAGTATTTAGGCAAATGAATGCTTTTATCAATGTCGCAGCCCGGGAAAAGCATACCCACGCTTTCCGTGGAGATTGTGGAACCCATATACAGACGGATACCGAATTGCTCCCGGATTGCGGTGTCTAGTATCTTAGCATTCCATTGTTGGCTGATAAAGATCAGATGATACCCAAAACTCCGTCCCATGAAAGCGATATGGCTGACCTTTTCCATACAGGCTTTATATGCTTTTGTATCTTTGCTCAAAGCGTAAGATGCAAATTCATCGAATATGAAATATCGTTCCGAAAAGGTCTTATCTTTTACTGTTTGCAGGAACAGGCTGTAAAACTGATCAAGCAGTTTATCACAGTCCTTATATTCGGCATAGTGTTTTACAATACCATCCCAATCACCGCCAGCTTTAAAGTCTGCTATAAAAACAGGCTTATGTGCTGAAAGCAACTGATTCAGCATTAATTGGACGGAAACAGTTTTGGCGCCGCCTGTCAGTCCTGCCACAAGGCAGTGGGCGTTGCTTGTGTATCCCAGAAAAACGGCGTTTTCACGCCGTTTTTCCAGTTATCATATGAATAGCCAATCTTAAGCCTCATTTCATTACCTCCCATTTTTTATTTCATCCTCCAGCTTCTCATCCCGCAATAGGCCATGGTCCTTGGGAGTTTCGGCCCTAATCTTGCGTTGATATAGTTGGCGATACGGGGCATAATCCATTTTTAATTCAGCATAGAAAATGCCGACCCAGATTCTTCCCTGCATTTTCCTGTAGGCAGAAAACGTAGGGAAAGACAAGTTATTAAGCGCAAGATAATCCCTGAACTTCAACGTCAGTAAGTCCGTTATTTCCTGCAATTTTTCTGCTTCGTAATTTTCACGAGGTACGAAATAGAAAGAATAGCAGGGGACGGATTTTTTCATGTTTATCTGCCACGCATTTTCGAACCCCTGATTCCGATAGGGTTCGATGATAATATTCATGTCCTCGAAAAGGACAATATCGAAGACATGTCGCTGTTCTTCTTTGGAGAAGAACACACGAAATATTTTTATAATGTTCTCTTTGAGACGCCGGGCGATTTGTTCGGCATTCTCTGTCGGATGCGCAATTTTTTCTGCCATAAAGGCTAGAAAAAGCACACCGATTAATATTGAGGCTAATAAGATTAGCCCATATATATTTGTTATCATTTTTCATCTCTCCAAATGGGGCGGGACAGGCCGGAGCTTGTCCGGCTGTCCCTTGTTGTTGATATGTTACTATTTCAAGATTTTAATTTCCTGAATGGGCTGGTAAATCCCGCCCGATTTCATCGGGATTGCCTTGCCATAGGCAATCTGGATCTCCGATCCAATCGTAATTTTGCTACAATCGTAGCTGCCGGCGTATATCGTTTCGACGGCCTGACCTTCACAGTACCTTCCTTCTGACTCCTTCTTGTAGAAATCAGAGAATTCTGTAGACACATGTAACGTGGTTGTGGTATGTCCATCGCTTTTTCTGGTGTAATTTTTTCCCACTATTCTCATACCCTTCCTCCTTTGATTGGGCTATATTGTAAGTATTACGTAGAAAAAGCAAATAATACTTGCAAAAAAATTAAGTTACAAAACAAGGATAGCATATAAATTGGTATTTGTAAATAGAATGTAATACAATTTAAATATTAAAAAAATATAAATAAAAAGTATTGACTTAAAACATGGAATTAGGATATATTACTAATATAGAACATGGAGCAGAGGGAGGGAAAAATGAATCGCAACATTATAAAACAATATATCATGAATGTTTATGATGATGGCAACATCGAATTAGTACCATATAAGAGCAGTAAAGAGGAAAATAAAAATGTGATCGAACTTTCAGCAATAAGTTCCCGAATTGCGCAGGTACTGACAGTTATCCATTTGACAATCCGTTTCCAGGAAGGAGAGTCCCCGGTTTATATTGGAGAGAATATAACGAGAGCCGTAAAAACAGTGGCATCAAAATTCGAAGTCACCTTCCCGGCAGTACAGGACAAATGCACAAGGCAGTTATCCGATGAAAAAGGGCAACTATCGGCTTCAAGGTTTAAGTATTATGTAAGTGAATATATAAAGAAAGGAGACAACGGACTGGAACATATTCTGTTAAAAAATGTTTCAGATAAACTAAGTTTGCAGGATAGGAAAGCGATCGAAAAGTTTTTTGCAAATCCGAGTGGGATAAAACTGGTATTGAATCATGTGGAAGTATAATAAATAAAGACGGAAATGTCAGATATAAACTATTTCTTGTAATGACAAAGTAATTGTGATAGAATTATTTTCGAAAACAAAAGAAAAATGGTGTACCACCGCCGGGAGGGCCAACTCCCGGCGGCAAGGGCGGTAGCGCGAACTACCATACAATACAGGCAAGGCCTGCGATACACACAAGATTACTATAATGGAATCTGTCTGGGATTTCAATGCTTTTGTGTGAGTTTGAGCAGGTGATGCGATAGACCTTTAATATAATGGGGTGTAAGTGTGGACGCATACTTAACACCTCATTCTTTGTTCTCACGGGAATATTTCTGGAGGGCAGGGGAACCTGTCTCCGGGGTATTCCGGGTGAGAAGCGCGGGAAAAGGGCTGCGGCTTGTGAACATACGCAGCCCTTAGAAAAATATTAAAGGGGGGAACGCATTGTGGAAGAAAGTATACTAAAGGTATTAGCAAAGCTAATGACGGAAAAGAGGCTGGAAAACGTCGTATTAAATGAGAAAGAATATATAAAAAAGGACATGACAGTCGCAAAGCTGGAAGCGCAGCTAAGAGGGCACGATTTGACAAAAGAAGAACGCCTGGCTGTTGATCGTCTGCTGTCAGCAAGTAATGAATCCAATGTTCGATATAGTCAGCTTGCCTATGAGCAGGGTGCTAAAGATATTATCAGCATCCTTAGGGAATTGGACTTGATAAAGGCGATGTGATCATTATTTATACTATGGTATTAATTTTTCACGCAAGGTATCATCAAGAGGGGATTCAGCAAGTGTGACTGAATCCCCTCCGTTTCCATGATTGGGGCTTTTGGAATCCTTTCCCTGCGTCAGTCAATCCCCACCTGCTTTGCAGGTGCCTGACGGTAAAGGGATGGACAGACTCATCGGCATTATGCTCTTTGAAAATGACTGGCTACAAAAAGAGCCGCTTGCAAAACAGGCGGCTCTCATGTATAATCTACTTAGAAAGGCGATCGGACACGAGTTCCGATGTGCCCTCAGTTGTTAGCTTAATAAAGAAATAAGCATCCTAAACTTTGGGCAGTGTTGGATGCTTATTTCTTTTTATGGTTGTCTATGTAAGACAGTGCTGAAAAAATGAGTAACAACAATGTCAGAACTTCCATTGTGTCCATAGCACCACCCTCTTTCGTAAAGACTAGAGGGCAACCATCGGAAAATCGCATCCTGCTTTCTGTTCGATCATACAATTTGATTGTAGCATGAAAATATGTGGCGTTCAATGATAATGTGCTTTAGAGGATAAAGCATATTTTAGACAGGCTGCTTTTCTCCTTGATCGTATTGGGTTTTGGGCACTTTCAGGTTTGAATCCCCTCCGTTTCCATAATCGGGACTTTTGGAATCCTTTCTCTGAGTCAGTCAATCTCTACCTGCTTTGCAGGTGCCTGACGGTAAAGGGATGATAAGCGGTAATATATGATAGCAAGTTGGTTACACTTTTGGTTACACCAAAAAAGAGAATACGAAAAAGCGCCTTTCTATCTTATTTTTTTATTTGAACCTAAGTTCGAATCCCGTCTCGTGCTCTGGTTAAGATCGCGGAAATGTTGAGTTTATCAGCATTTCCGTTCTTTTTTTGTTGTTACAACTGTTAGACACTTTTAGACAGATCATAAAGCTTTTATGATTAAATGGTATGTTTCCGATTCCGTGAGTGGGTTATAACTATATCCCAGCGTAGTGGAAAGATTGTTATGTCCCAGCATTTATACTATGGTATTGACTTTTCACGCAAGGTATTATCAAGAGGGGATTCAGCAAATATGACCGAATCCTCTCCTTTTTCATGATCGGGGTTTTCGGCTTCCGTTACCTGCGTCAGTCAATCCCCACCTGCTTTGCAGGTGCCTGATGGCAAAGGGATGGACAGGCTCATGGGGCATTATGGATTTTGAAGATGATCTACTGTAAAAAGAGCCGCTTGTAAAACAGGCGGCTCTCGTGTATAATCTACTTAGAAAGGCGATCGGACACGAGTTCCGATGTGCCCGCAGTTAAATACTACATGAAAGAAACAGCATTCACTTTAGGCGGCGGATGCTATTTCTTTTTATGGTTGTCTATGTAAGACAGTGCTGAAAAAATGAGTAACAACAATGTGAGAACTTCCATTGTGTCCATAGCATCACCCTCTTATGCTCATTACAGTCAGCTTACCTGTGAGCATAAGTTTAAAGATGTTATAGCCATCCTGCGGGAATTGGATTTAATATGGGCTGTATAATGATAATCGCATAAAAATAAATCAGGGCGTTCATTGTGCCCTGATTTGTTTTTTCTATGTATTCATTTATTCTGCTAAATTCCAGAGTTTACAGCCGAGTGATTCTACGGAAGCGGCAGAGTAGAAATAGGCTGTCCATGCACTTTCAGGGGCACCTTCCCACCATAGAGTTTTTGTTTTTGTTGTGATGTTACCAGCAGCGGTATTCCTGTCCAGATCAGCTTTTGCGATGTAATACCGGCCTTCTCCAATCGTGACGACTTCCACACCTTCCAGGGTGTTTAAAACGCTTCGCGTATACCATTCATAATTATAGGAATCGATCTTTCTGGTCTGTTCTGTTGTCAGTTTGTTGCCGATATTATCAAACCACCATAAAAGCACATCGCTTCCATGTCCGCGGAGATCGTGGCTTCTGAAATATGTGGATTTTTCCTCCAGGGAGAGAGAAGAGTTCATTACCCAGAGAGAAGTGTCTCGACTGGTGTTTTTGATTGTGTTCAGATAGGCCAGTTTTGTCGCATCATCAAACCCGCTGTTCACCCACCATTTGAGACCTTCTGCTCCGGGAGTATCTCCGGAAGCGATCAGGTATTGCAGATTTTCCTCGTCTGTCTGTTTGTCCCAGGGGACATTGAAGGTTGATTGCAGAAAAGGATAGACAGTATCAGCGCCATTGTCGTACCCGGGATCCCAGGAGTCGTCCTCGAACTCGCTGGAAGTATCGGCAGGTTCTGTGGCGCGGACGGTGATGGAGACTCCGGAAAATAATGTACAGAACATGATACCGGCAATCAGGGATATTACTTTTTTTCTCATTTTGTGTTCCTTTCTATCAGGTATATATGCTTATTGTGTATGCCGCTGATTGTGCGCGGCATATATCATGCCACCTGTTCCACAGATGGTATTGCTTTCTTAAATCATAACATTTGTAATC
The DNA here is from genome assembly GCA_037015955.1 of Lachnospiraceae bacterium JLR.KK008. Lineage (NCBI taxonomy): Bacteria > Bacillati > Bacillota > Clostridia > Lachnospirales > Lachnospiraceae > Lachnospiraceae bacterium JLR.KK008. The sequence goes on along the minus strand of CP143548.1, from coordinate 3,021,585 downwards.
CCCGGTTTCAACTTAAAGTTGTAATGATTAGCAGCAGGCAGCGGAGCCTTTGTTCCTGATGCTGTAGAGTCGGTATTCGGTTGACTTTTGGCCGCCGCATGTTAAAATAATAACATATATAGAATGAAAAATGACGAAAGACAAGCCAAGCACATATCAGGTGTCTTGGCTTATTGTAACGAGACACAAAAGCAGGGATGGAGATATGAGGGGAAACGAAGAGAACAGAAAATGGTTTTTTAAAGGGATCAAAGATGGTGTGCCGATCGCTATGGGTTATTTCGCAGTGGCATTTGCGCTGGGAATTGCAGCGAAAAAGGCGGGCATGAGTGCCTTTCAGGCGGGTGCAATGTCGGCGCTGATGCTTGCCTCCGCCGGACAGTACGCGGCGATTACTGTGATTGCGGCGGGTGGCGGGTACATACAGATGGCAGTGACGACATTGATCGTAAATCTGCGCTACCTGCTCATGTCCTGTGCGCTATCACAGAAGACAGACCCGGAAATGAAGCTGCACCACCGGTTTCTGATGTCTTATCCGATCACTGATGAAATATTTGGTATTGCCATGGCAGTGGACGGCAGGCTCAATCCATTTTACAGTTATGGCGCTGCGGCGATCGCGGCGCCGGGATGGACGGCAGGAGCTTTTCTGGGAGCGGCTGCAGGAGCGATTTTACCCCGGAGGGTTGAGAATGCCTTAAGTGTTGCTCTGTACGGTATGTTTCTGGCGATCATTATTCCGGCGGCGAGAAAGGACAAGATTATCGCAGGGATAGTCGCTGTTTCCATGGCGTGCAGCTATCTGTTTACAAAGGCGCCTTTCCTGCGGGAAATTCCTTCCGGTATGCAGATTATCGTTCTCACGGTGTTCATTGCCGGGGCGGCGGCATATTTCTTTCCGGTGAAGGAGAAAGGGGCAGGAGGAGAAGCAGATGAATCATAGTATTATAATCTACCTTATCGTGGCAGCGTCGGCAATTTATCTGATCCGCGCGTTGCCGATGACGCTGATACGGCGGGATATTAAAAATCCGTTTGTGCGTTCCTTTTTGCATTATGTGCCATATGTGACGCTGGCAGTGATGACGTTTCCGGCGATATTGTATGCCACGGGCAACCCTCTGTCAGCCTGGGCAGGGTTTCTGGTGGGCGTCATTTTGGCTTATGTAGACGGCAATCTGTTTCGGGTGGCGATCTGTTCCTGCGTTGTCGTCTATCTGGCAGAGCTGCTTACTGGACATTAGGGCAGACTATGACAGTTTTGCCGGAGAGGAAAAGTTACAGGGAATACGAGCGAGGAAGGGAGTGGGCGTAGTTGGAGAAAGCATATAAACTGGAATTTGAGAGTGAGAAGACCGATGGATTTTTTTTGAATTGCTGTGGCTGTTCGAAGACGGAGCCGCTTCACAGCTTTGGGCCCGCTTTGAAGCCTCATTTTCTTATTCACTACGTACTGAGTGGGCGAGGCAGGTTTTCGATTCGCAATCAGACATACCGTCTGAAAAAAGGCAGCGGATTTTTGATCGTGCCAGGTGAGCTTGTCTTTTATGAGGCGGACGAGACGGAACCATGGACATATCTGTGGGTTGGTTTCAGTGGCAGTCAGGCAGAAGACTATGTGAAAAAAATGGGGTTATCAGAGAAACATCCGGTGTTTTATTCTGATAAAAAGGAAGAATTATACGCCTGTGTTCACAATATGATGGAGCACAATACATGGAGTGTGTCCAACAATCTGCGGCGTAACGGAGAACTTGCGGTCTTTCTTTCGGTGATCGCATCGCAGCTTCAGATCAGGGAGACAGATGATGCAGACAGAGCCAATACTTATGTGAAAAAAGCGGTGGCGTTTATTCAGAGCAACTATTACAATCCGATCAAAGTGACGGACATTGCAGACTTTGTCTGTGTGAACAGAAGCTATCTGTGTACTTTATTTGAAAGCTCGATCGGGATGCCGCCACAAAGATTTCTGGCTGCGTACCGGCTTACGAAGGCGGCGCAGTTGTTGCAGACGACGGATATTCCGATCGAGAGCATTGCGCTGTCCTGCGGCTATGGGGATGCGTTTGTATTTACCAAGGCGTTCAAGCGGCTTAAAGGGTTGTCTCCCTCTGTATATCGTAAGGAATTTCGCAGTGAAGGGGATCGGAATGACAAAGAAGAGCTTATACAGATAGAAGATTTTATCAGACAGTTGGACAAAGAAGCAGATCATATAAAAATCTAACATTTCAACAGATATATGTAACAAAGGGGACATTTCACAGGAACGGAAATGTGATATTCTGTACACGAAAGTCAGGAAGAGAAGGAGACGGGTCATGAAGGAAAAAGTATTACAGAAATTTGAAGAATTATTTGGCAGTGCTGAAGGCGTAAATGTTTATTTTGCGCCGGGCCGGGTGAACATGATCGGGGAACATACGGATTATAACGGCGGGCATGTATTTCCGTGTGCACTGACGATCGGCACGTATATGGCGGTAAAGAAAAGAGCGGACCGTAAGCTGCGGTTTTACTCAATGAATTTTGACAAGCTGGGTGTATTGGAATCCTCGCTTGAGGGGTTGAAGCCAGAAGAGGCGGCTGAGTGGACCAACTATCCGAAAGGTGTGATGTGGGCTTTCGAGGGCAGAGGGTTTGCCATGGACTGCGGTCTGGATATGGTAGTCTATGGAAACATTCCGGCCGGGTCGGGACTTTCGTCGTCGGCATCTCTGGAAGTCGTCACCGGTTATATGCTCAAGGATCTGTATGGATTTGATGTGTCCAATGTGGACATTGCACTGATCGGACAGTACTCGGAAAACAAATTTAACGGTATGAACTGTGGCATTATGGATCAGTTTGCCAGCGCGATGGGAAAAAAAGATCATGCGATCTTTCTCAATACGGCGGATCTTTCCTATGAGTATGCGCCGCTTGTGCTGGACGGGGCGAAGATATTGATTACTAACAGTAACGTAAAACACAAGCTGGTGGACTCCAAATATAACGAGCGCAGGAGTGAGTGCGAGACAGCATTGAAGGAACTGCAGGAAGTCATTGGCATCAATGGGCTGGGGGATCTGACGCAGGAACAGTTTGAGACATACCAGTCGGCGATTAAAGATGAAATCCGAAGAAAGCGGGCAAAACATGCCGTATACGAGAATGAGAGGACAGTACGTGCCGTTGAGGCGCTGAAGAACAACGATGTGGAGCTGTTCGGGAAGCTGATGAATGAATCTCATGTGTCACTGCGCGATGATTATGAAGTTTCCTGTGAGGAAGTAGATGTACTGGCAGAGGAGGCATGGAAAATTCCGGGTGTCATCGGTTCCCGCATTACAGGAGGCGGTTTTGGGGGCTGCACGGTCAGCATTGTAAAAGATGAAGCAGTGGACACTTTTATCGCGAAGGTAGGGGTGGCTTATGAGGAGAGAGTCGGGAAAACGGCTGATTTCTATGTGGTGGACATCGGGGATGGACCGTCACGGTTATAAGGAGGGGGAAGAAAGATGATTCAGGAGGCGATCAGGAAGCTGGCAAAGTACGGTGTCATGACAGGGTTGCTTTCGGAGGCGGACAGAATCTATACGGAGAACCGTCTTTTGGAGCTGTTTGATCTGGATGAGTTGGATGATTGTGATACGAGTGTCAGTGCGAAGCCGGAAGATTTGGAGAGCATCCTCGGAGAAATGCTCGATTATGCGTATGAAAAGGGCATGATACCGGAAAACGATATTTTACACAGAGATTTGTTTGACACAAAGATTATGGGTCTGCTGACACCCCGTCCAAGTGAAGTGATTGGCAAGTTTCATGAGTTGTATGAGAGATCTCCGAAGGAGGCCACGGACTTTTATTACAAATTCAGTCAGGATACCGATTATATCAGACGCTACCGGATTGCAAAGGACCGGAAATGGACGGTCGACACGGAATATGGCAGGCTGGATATTACAATCAATCTCTCTAAGCCGGAGAAAGATCCGAAAGCGATCGCAGCGGCCAAGCTGGCAAAGCAGAGCGGTTATCCTAAATGTCTGCTGTGCAAGGAAAATGTGGGCTATCGAGGGCGGCTGAACCATCCGGCACGTCAGAATCACCGGATTATGCCGGTGACAATTCAGGAGAGTGACTGGAATCTGCAATACTCGCCGTATGTATATTACAACGAGCACTGTATTGTGTTTAACAGTGAACATATTCCAATGAAGATCGAACATAATACATTCTGTAAACTTTTGGATTTTGTGGAGCAGTTTCCACATTATTTTGTCGGCTCCAATGCAGACCTGCCGATTGTGGGCGGTTCTATTTTGAGTCATGACCATTTCCAGGGCGGCAGCTATGAGTTTGCCATGGACAGGGCGCCGATCGAGGAATTTTTTAAAGTTAAAGGGTTTGAGGAGGTAGAGGCCGGCATTGTAAAATGGCCGATGTCGGTGATCCGTCTGCAAAGCGGCAACCGGGAAAAACTCACGGAGCTGGCAGATTTGATATTGGATAAGTGGCGGGCTTATACGGACGAAGCAGCGTTTGTCTTTGCAGAGACGGATGGAGAGCCTCACAATACGATCACACCGATCGCACATTATCATAATGGCATCTATCAGATGGATCTGGTGCTTCGCAATAACATTACGACGCAGGAGCATCCTCTGGGTGTATATCATCCTCATGCGGATCTTCATCATATCAAGAAAGAGAACATTGGTCTGATTGAAGTGTTAGGTCTGGCGATTCTGCCGTCACGGTTAAAGACAGAAATGGAAATGCTGAAGGAAGCAATCCTGGAGAAAAAAGATATTCGCAGCATTCCAGAGCTGGAAAAACATGCGGATTGGGTAGCGCAGTTTATGAAAGACGATACGGAAGTGAACGAAGATAATCTGGAAGCGATCTTACAGAAAGAGATCGGTCAGGTGTTTTGTCAGGTGTTAAACGATGCGGGTGTGTTCAAACGGAATGAAGCCGGGAAAGCAGCGTTTCGGAGATTTACGGACAGCCTGTCCTGAAAGGTGTTATCTATGAAACTATTGCTTGCGGCGGTCAACGCGAAATACATTCATTCCAACCTCGCGGTGTACAGCCTGCGCGCCTGCGCGACAGAGTATGAGAAACAGATCGGGATCGCGGAATACACGATTAATCACAGAGCGGAAGCAATTCTTGCGGATCTTTACAAACGAGGTCCGCAGGTGATTGCTTTTTCCTGTTATATATGGAACTGGAAGATCGTGCAGGAGCTGTTAAGGGAACTTCCAAAGGTAATGCCGGATACTGCGATCTGGCTGGGCGGACCTGAAGTCTCCTATTATAGTACGGTTATATTAAAGCAATATCCACAGCTCACCGGCATTATGGTAGGTGAAGGGGAGGAAACCTTTTCGGAACTGGCAGAGCATTATTGCACAGGCGGCAAACAGCTGACGGAGATTGCGGGCCTCTGCCTGCCGGGCACAGGTCTGACCGGAGTGCGTGCGCCTGTCGATATTGACAGGATTCCCTTTATTTATGAGAATGTCAGTCAATTTGTCAACAGGATCATCTATTATGAGACAAGCAGGGGGTGTCCTTACCGGTGCAGTTATTGCATGTCCTCTATCGAGAAAGGAGTGAGGCTGCGCAGCCTCGCTAAAGTAAAACAGGAACTTGCGTTTTTCCTGGAACAGAAAGTGCCGCAAGTCAAACTGATCGACCGGACATTTAACTGTAATCATGAACATGCGCTGGAAATCTGGAAGTTTTTGCTGGAGAACGATAATGGAATTACGAACTTCCACTTTGAAGTCTCAGCGGATATTCTGACAGAAGAGGAACTTGACGTTCTCAGGGAAATGCGTCCCGGACTGGTGCAGCTTGAGATCGGCGTACAGTCTGTCAATCCGCATACAATACGGGAAATCCGCCGCGTGATGGATTTGGACAGGTTGGAGTATGCGGTCGGGCGTGTCAGGGAGAGAGGCAATATCCATATTCATCTGGATCTGATCGCCGGACTTCCTTATGAGACATATGAGAGTTTTGTCCGCTCTTTTAACTGTGTGTATGCCATGGAACCGACACAGCTTCAACTTGGGTTTTTAAAAGTACTGAAAGGCTCTGAGATGTATGAAAAGGCAGCAGACTATGGCATAGCCTATAGTGACGGGCCGCCCTATGAAGTACTATATTCCCGTTGGCTTTCGTATGAGGAACTGTTAGAATTAAAGAAGGTGGAAGAGATGCTGGAGCTGTATTATAACAGTGGACAGTTCCGGCAGACGTTGAAAGTGCTTGTAAAGGCGTTTCAGAGTCCCTACCATCTCTACCAAAGCCTTGCCCGTTATTATGAACGGCAGGGTTACTTTCTGAACAGTCCCGCGCGGGTATATCGATACCAGGTGCTGCTTGATTTTGCAGGAGTGGCCGATGAAGGGCGGACGGATCTGTACCGGGAACTGCTGACATTTGATCTGTACTTAAGGGAGAAGTGTAAAAGCAGGCCGGCTTTTGCGAGGGATTTAAGCCCGTATCAGAAAGAATTGAAATCCAGAACCGTTGATAAGAGAGAACATCTGGATGTATTTTCCTACAAAGTATGGGAAGAAAACCCGGAAAATTTGAAATTGCGACAAAACTCTAACTTAATAGTACGGTTTAACTATGACAGAAGAAATGCTGTGAATCATGAGGCACAGGTTACAGTGGAGGCTGAAGTTTAATGTCAGGGCAGACCTATGTAGCTTTGGATTTGGAGACGACGGGGCTCAGTGCGAAGACAGACAGGATCATAGAGATTGGGGCGGTGCTGGTGGAAAGCGGAGAGATCAAAGACACCTTTGAGACTTTTGTCAATCCGCGGATGGAGCTGCCGCAGAGGATCGTGGAAATTACCGGAATCCGTCAGGAGGAGGTGGACAGTGCGCCGCCGATTGACGAGATACTGTCAGGACTTTCTGCGTTCCTCGGAGGCAGAGATCTGCTGGGACATCAGATTATATTTGATTATTCCTTTTTAAAAAGGGCTTTTGTCAATCAGGGGATGTGTTTTGAGAAAAGGGGGATCGATACGCTGAAACTGGCCCGTAAGTATCTTCCCGATCTGCCGAGTAAGCGGCTGCCCGCTTTGTGTGCGTATTATGGAATCCGGCAGAAAGCGCACAGGGCGCTGGAAGATGCCAGAGCCGCCCATCTCGTGTATGAACGGCTGCGGGAGCAGTATTATGAAGAGGAGGCATTCCGGCCCTGTCAGCTTGTATATAAGGTGAAAAGAGAAGCGCCTGCGGGCAAAAGGCAAAGGGAGCGGCTGTCGACGCTTGCAGAAAAGCATAATTTATTGATACCGGTGGAACTGGAAAGCATGAGCAAAAATGAAGTCAGTCGTCTGACGGATCAGATTCTTGCAAAATACGGACGATGACCTGCTTCATGGAAGAATTCAGCGACTGTGCCGTTTCGACCAGGCCATCAATTTTTTCTTCTGTTCCTTCTACCCGGTAGATGGCGGATAACAGCTTGTAAGTTCCGCTTACGTCTGTGCGGGTGGATACTGCAAATTCCAAAACCTGTTTGGCCTCACTCGTAAGACTTTGATGATATAAAAGGGAAGCCCACTTTTGCAGGGTGCGGGCAAGCAGCAGATAATTCTGATCATATGCCATAAGCGCTGTCAGATTGGGCGCGCCATACATGAGCTTTAAATCGGTGTTGGAATATCCGGTAAGATTGACGATTGTCTGCTGCGCGAGTGTACGTATGGTCTCCAGACAGTCTCTGATCTCTTCCTGATCCGCACCGGCCTCCATGGGCAGGCGGTCAAGCGGTATGACGATATAATCGAGGCCATCCAGAGATTTCCTGCGGGTGCGGTTAGCTTCCCGCTCCCGTTCCCAGAACTGTTTTTCCTGATTGTTCAGTTTCTTCCGGGACTTGGAAATTTCATAGGAAAGCCATATAATAAGAACGATAAAACTTGCCAAAAACGGTAATCTCATATATAATTCCTTTCAGCGGGGTGATGATAATGTTTCATAAAAGAACGAGGAAAATAATTTCTTCCATTATAATATTTATTGTTGTACTGGCAATGCTCTTGCCAATACTAACTTATTTTATTGCATAACATAGGAGAATGTCAATTCAGAGGGTGAGAATATGAAAAAATGGATATGTGCCGCAGCGGGTATCGTGGCGGCAGTGGCCTGCATCTTTGTACTTCAGGCAAGTGTGAAGGCGAGTGAGAACGGTGAAGATTACATTCATAACGGCATTTTTATCGGAGACATTGATGTGTCGGGAATGACAAAAGAAGAGGCCAGCGCAGCCGTGCAGACCTATATTGACAGTCTGAAAGAGGTGCCGATTACGCTGAATGCGGTGGGCGGCAATCAGGTGACGGTGACAGCCGGCGATATGGGAATTGCCTGGGAAAATCAGGAAGTGCTGGACGATGCGTTTGGACTCGGGAAACAGGGTAATATTATCAAACGTTATAAGGCGTTAAAAGACCTTGAGCGCAATACAAAGAAATATGAGATTGCGCTTGCTTTTGACAGCAATAAAGTTAATACCTTGCTCACGGAACAATGCACACAGTTCGATGTGCAGGCAGAGGACGCGCATCTGCGCAGAGAGAACGGCCAGTTTATCATTGAGGGCGGCCAGACCGGTGAGAAAGTAGATGTTGCAGCTTCCGTGGAAGCGCTGACGTCATTTCTGCAGGGCGGCTGGAATAAGAGCGCCGCAGAGGTCGATCTCGTCGTAGTGACAGATGAGCCCAGAGGTAACAAGGAAGATCTGGAGCAGGTCAAGGACGTGCTGGGCACGTTTACGACGAGTTACAGTACATCGGGGGCGGACCGGAGTGCCAATGTGGCCAACGGCTGCAGTCTGATCAATGAGACGACGCTGTATCCGGGAGAGGAATTTTCAGCGTATGAGAAAGTGAGCCCATTTTCGGAGGAGAACGGTTATCATCTGGCAGGCTCGTATCTGAACGGAATGGTAGTGGAAAGTCTTGGCGGCGGTATCTGTCAGGTTTCGACGACGTTGTATAACGCAGTGTTGTTGTCAGAGCTGGAAGTGACGGAGCGTCATAATCATTCCATGGAAGTCAGTTATGTACAGCCTTCCGCTGATGCGGCCATCGCGGAGAGCGCGGGTAAAGATTTTAAATTTGTCAACAATACGCAGTACCCGATTTATATCGAGGGACATACGGAAGATAAAAAGATCACGTTTACAATCTATGGTGTGGAGACAAGAGATCCGGGACGTACGATCAGCTTCGAGAGCGAAATCCTTTCTGAGACAAGGCCGGATTCGGATGCTGTCATCGCAGACGGAGGGATGCCGATCGGTTATGTGAAAGTACAGTCCGTCCATGTGGGCAGGAGCGCGAAACTTTGGAAAGTGACGAAAGAAAACGGGCAGGAAGTCAGCCGTGAAGAAGTAAACAGCAGTAGCTATAAGATGGTGCCAAGAACAGCTACGGTAGGTACCGCGACTGCGGACCCGGTAGCGGCGCAGTTGATACAGGATGCGATTGCCACCAACAATATCGACCATATCAAAGGAGTTGCAGCAGCTCTGAAAGCGGGAGATACGACTCTGGGCGGAACGATCGTACCACCAGTGATACCCGGAGACGGTACACTGCCGGAAGGTGTAGTGCCGCCTGTTGCACCGGAAGTGCCGGCGACAGGAGATGCGGCGCAGACACCGGAGGCGACACCTCCTGCGGACAATACAGGCGTAGCAGCACCGGTACAGTAAGTGCGGGAAAAAGAATCGCCACAAATGCCGGAAGAGGCGGTGCGACAGGAGATACCCGGGCAGGTTACGGTTATGAAAGTAGGAAAAGTATCAGAGAACGTACTGAAGCGTTCTGTTTTGAATCAAATTCACACGAAGAGAGATGAGATTTTAGTTGGCGCAGGCGTAGGGGAAGACTGCGCCATCTTGTCTCTGGCAGAGGATGAGGTCTTTGTTGTATCAACAGACCCGATCACCGGAGCGACAGAAGATGCGGGTGTCCTTGCTGTGCAGATCACAGTCAATGACCTTGCCAGTTCCGGAGCGGAGCCAGTAGCGCTTTTTGTGTCGGCCCTGTTGCCGGAGACGATTGAGGAGCCACAGATCCGGGAGCTGATGCGACAGATGGAGGAGACCTGTGCCCGGCTGCATGTACAGATTGCAGGCGGACATACGGAGATCACAAGAGCGGTAAACAAGCCGGTGCTGACCGTGACAGGAGTGGGAAAGGCAAAGAGAGAGCGGATCATCACGACGAAGGGAGCCAGACCGGGACAGGACATTGTGATGTCTAAGTGGGCGGGACTGGAAGGAACCTCAATCCTGGCGAAGGAGAAGGAAGCACAGCTGCGTATGCGGTATCCTTCTGCTCTGATTGCGGAGGCCAGGGCATTTGACCGGTTTCTGAGTATTGTACCGGAGGCCGCTACCGCCGGAAAGTCCGACGTCACGGCAATGCACGATGTGACGGAGGGCGGGATATTCGGCGCGCTCTGGGAAGTTGCGGAGAGCTCGGGCGTTGGACTTGAGATCGACTTGAAAAAAATACCTGTCAGACAGGAGACGATAGAAATCTGTGAATTTTTTGAACTTAATCCTTATGAGTTGATTTCCAGCGGCAGTCTGCTCATGGTGACGGACGACGGTTTTGACCTCGTGAGGAAGCTGGAGCGGGAGCAGATTCCAGCGGCCGTCATCGGAAAAATACGGGAAGGGAACGACAGAGTGATTATAAATGGAGAGGAACGCCGTTACCTGGAGCCGCCGAAATCAGACGAATTGTATAAAGTGATAGAATGACTGGAATCGAGCGATCGGAACCGGTCGACCAAAAAGTAAGAAAGTGAGAAGAGATATGAGAGAACAATTACTGGCAATTATTGAGAGGAACAGCCGTATTGACTTAAAAGAGCTGGCAGTCCTTCTTGGCGTGGAGGAACTGGACGTTGTAAATGAATTGGCAGCGATGGAATCAGAAGGCATTATCTGCGGGTATCATACATTGATTGACTGGGAAAAGACTTCGATTGATATTGTGACGGCTCTGATCGAGGTACGGGTGACGCCGCAGAGAGGGCAGGGCTTTGACAGTATCGCGGAACGAATCTATAAATATCCGGAAGTGCGGGCGGTTTATCTCATTTCCGGTGCCTATGATCTGCTTGTGATCCTGGATGGTAAAAATCTCCGGGATATATCGAGATTTGTCTCCGATAAGCTGTCTACTCTGGACTATGTGCTCAGTACGGCGACTCACTTTATTTTGAAAAAGTATAAAGACCACGGCACCATTCTGGCAAAAAAATATGAAGACGAAAGGGAGAAGATCACACCATGAGAAATCCGTTAGCTGATAAAACGGTTTCGCTGAAGCCATCCGGCATCCGGAAATTTTTTGACATTGTCAGTGAGATGAAGGATGCGATCTCTCTTGGCGTAGGTGAGCCTGATTTTGACACGCCCTGGCGTATTCGGGACGAAGGCATCTATTCCCTGGAGAAGGGACGTACATTTTATACGTCCAATGCAGGGCTGAAAGAGCTGAAAATTGAGATCTCGAATTATTTGAAGAGAAAGCTGGGCATTACATATCATTACAATAAGGAAGTTTTGGTGACGGTAGGCGGTTCGGAGGCGATTGATATTGCGCTCCGTGCGATGATCAATCCGGGCGAAGAAGTGATCATCCCGCAGCCGAGCTATGTGTCCTATGAGCCCTGTGCCATACTGGCAGATGCGGTTCCGGTCATCATTGATTTAAAGGCCGAGAATGAGTTTCGCCTGACTGCGCAGGAACTCCGTGAGGCGGTGACAGACAAGACAAAAGTCGTGGTGTTGCCGTTTCCCAATAATCCGACCGGTGCCATTATGGAGAGAGAGGATCTGGAGGCGATCGCAGAAGTTATCATCGAGAAAGATCTCTTTGTGATTTCCGATGAGATTTACGGAGAACTGACTTATAAGGGAGACCATGTTTCGATTGCCTGTATCCCCGGTATGCAGGAGAGGACGATACTGATCAACGGGTTTTCCAAAGCGTTTGCAATGACAGGATGGCGTCTTGGCTTTGCCTGCGGGCCGGAACAGATTATCGAGCAGATGATAAAGATTCATCAGTTTGCGATTATGTGCGCGCCGACGACAAGCCAGTATGCTGCGGTGGAGGCTCTTAAAAATGGAGACGAAGATGTGCAGCAGATGCGGGAGGCTTATAATCAGAGACGCCGTTATCTGATGTATGCGTTTCGCAATATGGGGCTGGAGTGCTTCGAGCCATATGGCGCTTTTTATGTCTTCCCCTGTATCAAAGAGTTTGGCATGACGAGTGAGGAATTTGCGGAGCGATTGTTAAAAGAAGAAAAAGTGGCCGTCGTGCCGGGCACGGCGTTCGGTGACAGCGGAGAGGGATTTCTGCGTATCTCCTACGCTTATTCTCTGGATAATCTGAAGTTAGCCATCGGCAGACTGGAACACTTCATCAGTAGACTGCGGGCGGAAAAACAGAGTGGTTCAAAGTCATGAATATTGTATTACATCAGCCGGAAATTCCGGCGAATACGGGAAATATCGGGCGGACCTGTGTTGCCACAGGGGCCGCCTTGCATTTGATTGAACCGCTTGGTTTTCGGCTCAGTGAAAAGGAAATCAGGCGGGCCGGTATGGATTACTGGGAACATCTGGATGTCAGACGGTATGTGAATTATGAAACGTTTCTGGAGCAGAATCCGGGAGGAAGAGTCTGGTATGTGACGACGAAAGCGAAGCGGGTATACAGTGAGGTGACATTCACGGCGGATGATTACCTGATGTTTGGCAAAGAGAGTGCCGGGATTCCGGAAGAGATACTCGTGGAGCATTCAGAGAGCTGCATCCGCATTCCGATGCTGGACGGGATACGCTCTCTGAATCTGTCCAATGCTGTGGCGATTGTGCTTTATGAGGCCCTCCGGCAAAATAATTTTATGAAAATGCAGCAGAGAGGGCAGTTACACCGACTCGACTGGAAAGCATGAGAAAACAGGTGGAAATAAGTGAGATGAGCGAGAGACAGGAGCGGTACCTGCTATGTCTCGTCGTCATCATCGTCTACCTTGGGCAGAGTAAAAATAAATTCCGTACCCACGCCCTCCGTGCTTACAACGTTAATATTTTCACCGTGGGCATGAATAATCTCCTTGACGATGGAAAGTCCCAGTCCGGTGCCCTTCTTATCTTTGCCACGGGAGAGGTCTGTCTTATAGAAACGATCCCAGATCAGTTTCAGACTGTCTTTGGGGATACCGATACCGCTGTCTTTGACAGAGATCAGTATTTTACTGCTTTTCTCGGTCGTCTCAATTTTGATGATAGAGTCATTATGGCTGAATTTAATCGCATTATCCAGCAAGTTGTATAATACCTGCTGGATTTTATCCTGATCGGCATGAACGCTGAGCTGCTCTCCGGTGAGCACAAGTTCAATGCCGATCATTCTGTTTTGGCAGATGCCTTCAAAGGTGGCGGCAGTATTGCGAATCATCTGATTGACATCAAAGTCGGTGCGGCTGAGGATGACTCCTTTTGTATTCATATTGTTTAGTTGTAACAGCCCATTTGTCAGTTTGGCCAGACGTTCCGTCTCATTGAGAACGATCTGTACATATTTTTCGTGCATCTCCGGTGGAATCGTGCCGTCGAGTATCGCTTCCAGATAGCCTTTGATGGAAGTCAGGGGGGAACGGAAATCGTGAGAGACGTTGGCGACAAACTTTTTCTGGCTGTCCTCGCTCTTGGCGATCTCGCTGGCCATATAGGAAAGAGAGGCGGCCAGGTAGCCCATCTCATCGTCGCTGTCTACCTGGAACTCATAGTGCATGTTTCCGGCGGCATATTGCTCTGTCGCGTATGTGATTTTCCGCAGTGGTACATATACGATTTCTGTGAAGAAAAAAAGGATGATCATAGACAGCAGGAACATAATGATCAGCAAAATGTATGAAATATTGAGCAGACTTTCCGCAGATTGTTCGATCTTATTCATCGGTGTGTGGATGACAACATATCCGCTCACTTTAAAATTAGATGTAATCGGTGCAAACACACTCAAAGTGTCCTCTGCGAAATATTGGAAAAAATCGCCGACAATATAATAAGAGCCTGCCGTAATGGTAGGGTCAAAATTTTCGACAATAATCGGATTGTCGAAGTCCATCGGGGCAGAGGAATCGAGAATAATCCGTCCCGAGGGATTGATAATCCAGATCGTGGATGACAGATATGTGTCGAGCGCGTCAAGCTGGGTTTTGACAGCGTCAAGAGAGGCCTGATTGTTGTACAGGTCGGAGGCATACGTATTGGCGATCAGAGTCGCCTCTTTATAGAGGGAATCCGCCCGCTCCCGCTTCAGATTTTCCAGTGTCATACTGTATACAAAAGTAGCCACAGAAATAAATCCGAAAAATCCGAAGATGACATAGGCAAGCAGAAATTTCAGGTAGAGAGTTTTGCGCATATCAGTTCTTCACCTCAAATTTGTAACCGATTCCCCAGATTGTGGCCAGTCTCCAGGAGGCATGATCTTTGATCTTTTCCCGCAGCCGTTTAATATGCACATCGACCGTTCTTGTATCTCCGGCATATTCATAGCCCCAGATCTGATCGAGAAGCTGTTCCCGTGTAAAGACATGGTTGGGAGAGGAAGCAAGAAAATAGAGAAGTTCCAGTTCCTTTGGCGGCATTTCGACAGAATGTCCCATGTATACAACAGAGTAATTGGTCTGGTTGACAACGAGATCCGGGTATTCCACGCACTTGATGTCCGAATTTTCCGAGGGCACAGGCACAGCTTTGAACCGTCGGAGCACGGCTTTGACCCTTGCCACCAGTTCTTTGGAATCAAAAGGCTTTTCCATATAATCGTCGGCGCCCATCTCCAGTCCCAGTACTTTATCAAATATTTCCCCCTTGGCAGAGAGCATGATAATAGGCAGATTGGATTTTGCACGCACTTCACGGCATACCTGATACCCATCGATGCCAGGAAGCATCAGATCGAGAAGAATCAGATTGGGCCGGAACGTGTCAAGAGCGGGGAGCACGGACTCCCCGTCGTTGACGATTGTCGTCTCAAAGCATTCTTTTGTGAGATAGAGGGAAATCAGTTCCGCAATATTGTTATCATCGTCGACAATTAAAATTTTCTGTCTGTTTACCATCCGTTGTCTCCTTTATTTAAAAGTGGCGATTGTGACGCCTGCGTCTCCTTCACCGAATTCTCCCAAACGGAATTCTTTAATCGTTTTCATTCGCTTTAACTGTCTGTGGACAGCGCTGCGGAGCGCTCCGGTACCTTTGCCATGGACGATACGGACGCTTGGCAGGTGTGCCAGATATGCATCGTCCAGATATTTGTCGAGGACAGCCATAGCTTCATCTACCGTCTTTCCGAGGAGATTGATCTCCGTGGAAATGGCTGCAGATTTAGACATTTTCATGCCGCTTGTCGTTGTCCTCTGCAGGGCAGGGGCAGTGATTGTCTCTTCATTGATCAGCACGAGATCAGTGATGTTGACCTGGGAACGGATAATACCGCACTGCACGAATAAATTGCCCTTTTTGTCGGGCAGGGAACTCACGGTACCCCGAAGCCCCATGGAGACAACTTTCACGGCGTCTCCTTTTTTGACCTGATTTGGTTTCAAACCACTGACATGAGTGTCATTTTTGGGGATGGACAGCTTTTCGTTCTTTTCCGAGATTTTTCCCCGCACTTTTTGTCTGGCTTTTTCAAGATCTTTCATAGAAGCGCCAGGACCGGCTTTCTGAAAGGAGCGGATCGTTTCGTCTGCGATCTCTTTTGCCTCCTGCAGAATCTCTCTTGCCTGTTCGTTCGCTTCCTGCAGAATCTTATTGCGGGAAGCCTCTATCTTTTCCTGTTTTGTCTGCAGCTTTTCCTTTAACGTCCTGATCTCCTGCTTATAGGCAGCGATTTCTTCCCGCTCAGCCTCGATCGTGACACGGCTGTTTTCCAGGTCAGTCAGCAGGTCTTCAAACGTTTCTTTTTCCTCATCGATCTGTGCCCGGGCCTGTTCGATGATAGCATCCGGCAGGCCCAGCCTGGAAGAGATAGCGAACGCATTGCTCTTGCCGGGAATACCGATCAGCAGCCGGTAAGTAGGACGCAGCGTCTCCACATCAAATTCACAGCAGGCATTTTCCACGTGGGGTGTGGAAAGGGCATAAACCTTTAATTCGCTGTAATGGGTGGTAGCCATCGTTCGTATTCCCCGGTCATGGAGATGATTGAGGATGGCAATGGCAAGCGCTGCACCTTCGGTCGGATCCGTGCCTGCCCCGAGCTCGTCGAAGAGACAGAGCGCGTTCTCGTCCGCCTGTCCCAGAATGCGCACGGTGTTTGTCATATGGGAAGAGAACGTGCTGAGATTTTGCTCGATACTCTGTTCATCTCCGATGTCGGCGTAGACTTCCTGGAAAACAGAAAGCTGGGAGCGGTCCAGCGCGGGAATGTGCAGTCCGGCCTGTCCCATCAATGTGAACAATCCCACTGTTTTCAGAGAGACTGTCTTGCCGCCTGTATTTGGCCCGGTAATGACAAGAAGGTCAAAGTCGTCACCCAGATGGATGTCGATGGGGACGACCGCCTTTTTATCCAGAAGCGGATGCCGCCCTTTGCGGATGCGGATTACATGATCTTCATTAAATATCGGCTTTGTGGCATTTTGAGACAATGCGAGAGCCGCTCTGGCAAAGATAAAATCAAGCTCTGTGAGAATATTCTGATTGGAGAGGAGCTCGGCGGCGTGTTCTGCCGCCATTGCGGAGAGGGTACGCAAAATTTCCTCGATTTCCTCCTGCTCCTGCAGTTCAAGCTCTCTTAGCTGGTTGTTCAGAGACACGACGGCAGCCGGCTCGATGAAAAGGGTGGAACCGGTTGACGACTGATCGTGTACCATTCCCGGAACCTGCGATTTGTATTCTGATTTCACCGGGATGCAGTAGCGGTTTCCGCGCATTGTAATCACGGCATCCTGCAAATACGTACGGCAGGAACCGTTTACCATTCCCGTGAGCTGGCTGTGTATCTTATCGTTGACGCTGGCCTGGCTCTTGCGTATCCGGCGCAGCGCAGGACTGGCATCGTCCGCGAAGGTATCTTCCTCCAGGATACAGCGGTGGATCTCATTTACCAACGGGGTCAGAGGAATGAGCAGATGAAAGCGTTCTGTCAAAGAATCCGCTGTCTCTTCATCTCTTTCATTCCTGCCGTATGCTTTGATGCGGGCCGTGCATTCCAGCAGGGAAGCGATTTTCAGCAATTCGGCCGCGGAGAGGGAAGCGCCGATTTCCAGACTTCTGAGCATACGTGTCAATTCCTGATTGCCGGAAAAGGCAGGCGCGCTTTTTTTAAAGAGTCGGTTCAGAGCGTCTTCTGTCTCGGTCTGTGCCTGAATGATGTCCGACAGATCGGAAGAGGGCAGCAGACGTTCACATAATTGTTTCCCTGGCTGCGAAGTTGCCAGTTCGGTCAGCATTTGAATGATCTTATGAAATTCTAATGTTTTTAATACTTTTTTATTCATGCCGCCATTATAACACGAATGGCGCGGGGAGGAAACAAAAACCTTGTCAGTCATCCCGCCATCGTCTATACTGAAAGACAGAAAGTGAGAGACGGAGATGACAGAACAGCAAAAAGAAACAGAACAACAAACGGAACAGGCCGGGATTCCCCAATATGATTTTATCAAAGAGCAGATCAAAGAACGGCCTCTGAATAAAAAAAAGCTGCTGCGGCGTACGATCATCACCGCTTCCATGGCAGTGTTATTTGGCCTGGTGGCCTGCCTGACGGTGCTCATATTGGAACCGGTGTTCAGTAACTGGCTGTATCCGGAAGAAATTGCGGAAAATATTACGTTTCCGCCGGAGACGGAGGAGATGCTGCCGGAGGATATGGCGCTGGACGACGAGGAGCTGGAACAGGAGCAGGAAAAAGAGGAAAGGCCGGAGATTATCCCAAAAGAGGAGGACGATGAGCTGAACCGCTACCGGAAAACTTTTCGGGAAATGCAGGAGCTGGCTGCGGAAGTCTCCAAAAGTCTTGTGACGGTCACGGGAGTGACGTCTGACAAAGACTGGTTTGACAACACGTATGAAAGCAAAGGGCAGACGACCGGCGTCATTGTCGCCAGCAATAACCGGGAGTATCTGATCCTGACAGATGCGGAGCCGTTAAAAACAGTGGAGACGATCAATGTGACGTTCTGCGAGGATACGCAGGTGCAGGCGGAGATCAAAATGACAGATCCGATCACCGGCCTGGCGGTGCTCAGTATTGACAGTAAGCTGCTTGGCAGCGACGTTCTCGATGGAATTACGACCGCCAATCTTGGCAGTTCGAATTATGCGGCCTTGACCGGCAGTCCGGTGATCGCGCTTGGCAGTCCTGCGGGTATGAGCGGATCGATTATGTATGGGGTAGTCACCTCCGGCGGAAATACATTAAATACGGTAGATTCGAAATATAAGCTGATCACCACAGATATGTACGGCAGTCAGAGCAGCACAGGGGTACTCGTAAATCTTCAGGGCCAGATCATCGGCATTATCGAACAGGATTATAATGATTCGCAGATGAAAAATATGATTGCGGCATTTGGCATTTCAGAATTAAAGAATACGATTGAGCGTCTTTCCAATGGAATTGAGCAGGCGTATATCGGAATTTATGGCACAGATGTGACGGAGGAGGCAAACGAGAATCTGCAGGTTCCTTTTGGGGCATATGTGACAGGGATCGAGATGGACTCCCCAGCCATGCAGGCAGGAATTCAAAGCGGCGATGTCATTGTGAGACTGAATGGAAAAGAAGTGGGAAGTTATGAGGAATATATCTCCGTGCTGTCGGAATGTATCGCGGACAGTACGGTAGGCATTACGATAGTGCGAAAAAATCAGGAAGAATATAAATCCATGAATCTTCAGATTACGTTGGGAACACTGAAATAAAGGGGATATGATTCCTATTTCGAACGGGTTATGATATAATGTCGAAAGATTGAAAAGCGGCAGATGACATGGCGGGCATGGGCAGAGCAGCCGTCATCAGATCAGAGGAAAACATTTGAAAGGAATATCAGATTGATGAAATATATCAAGGACTATAAAGAAGGCGACAGAGTATTTGACATTTATTTATGTAAGCATAAGCAGTCTGCGGTGACAAAGAACGGAAAGGCCTACGAGAATGTTATCCTGCAGGATAAAACAGGGACGGTTGATGCTAAAATATGGGATCCGAACAATGCCGGAATCGAAGAGTTTGGCAGTCTGGATTATATTGAGGTTTATGGTGAAGTGACGAGCTTTCAGAGCGCGCTGCAAGTAAATATCAAGCGGGTGCGCCTCTGCAGGGAAGGGGAATATGACGCGGGCAATTACCTTCCGGTCAGTGAACAGGACATCGAGACGATGTACGCCCGGCTTTTGAAGATCATTGACAGTGTTTCCAACAATAGTCTGAAAGCGTTATTGGACGCATTTTTCAGAAACGATGAAACGTTTGTCAGGGCGTTCAAACAATCGTCCGCGGCGAAAACCGTACATCATGGTTTTGTCGGAGGCCTGCTGGAACATACTCTGGGGGTTGCCGGTCTGTGTGAATACTATTGCAGTGCCTATCCACTGTTGAACAGAGACTTGCTGCTGACGGCCGCCCTCTGCCATGATATTGGGAAGACAAGAGAGCTTTCCCTGTTTCCGGAAAATGATTATACGGATGAAGGACAGCTTTTGGGACATATTGTGATGGGTTCTGAAATGATCGGAGAAAAAGTGCGTGAAGTGAAAGGATTTCCCAAAGAGCTGGAGAGCGAGCTGAAGCACTGTATTCTTGCGCATCACGGAGAATATGAATTTGGTTCCCCGAAAAAGCCGGCGCTCATAGAGGCGGTTGCACTCAACTTTGCGGACAATACCGATGCAAAGATGCAGACATTTACCGAGATATTGAAAAATGCACAGGGCGATGGCTGGCTTGGCTTTAACCGCCTGTTCGAGTCTAATGTAAAAAAGACACAGGTAGAAGAAAAGTAAGAATGACAGGAAAAACAGGGAAAAAGCAGAGCAGTTCAAACTGTGACATTAGGGTATAGTGCGAAGAGAAGGCGGAAAATGGTTTATAAGAAAAATGATATTATCCTTTTACATATTGAAGATTTGAGTGCGGAAGGCCAGGGAATTGGTAAGGCGGAAGGTTTTCCCTTTTTTGTCAAAGACGCGGTCATCGGTGATACCATAGAGGCCAGAGTGACAAAGCTGAAGAAAAATTATGGTTATGCCAGACTGGAGAAGGTGGTGACACCTTCTTCTTTTCGCGTAGAGCCGATGTGTGCTTTTCATAAGCAGTGCGGCGGCTGTCAGATTCAAGTGCTTTCTTATGAAAGACAACTGGAATTTAAAACAAAGAAAGTGGCAAACAATCTCATCCGCCTGGGCGGGTTTCCGGCAGAACTGATTGAACGGAAGATCGAACCGATCATTGGGATGCAAACGCCGTTTCATTATCGCAATAAAGCACAATTTCCGATTGGAACAGACAAAAACAATGACATAGTAGTAGGGTTTTATGCGGGCAGGACGCATACGATTATTGCCAATACGGACTGTGCGCTGGGGACTTTAGAAAACAGGGAGATTTTAGAGGCGGTACTTTCTTATATGCGTAACTATAAGGTTGAGGCTTATGATGAAGGTAGCGGCCGGGGGCTCATCCGCCATGTACTGATCCGCAAGGGATTTGCGACCGGGGAGCTGATGGTCTGCCTGATTATCAATGGTCAGAGTCTTCCCTTTGCGGAAGAACTGACAACAGATCTGATTCGGATCAAAGGTATGACGAGTGTGTCATATTGTGTCAATCGGGAGAAAACGAATGTGATTATGGGCGAGAAAGTCGTGTCTCTCTGGGGCAGCAGGACGATCAGAGATCAGATCGGGGAAATAACATTTTCCATCTCTCCGCTTTCGTTTTACCAGATCAACCCGGTACAGACAAGGAAACTGTACGAGCTGGCAGTGGAATATGCGGACCTGCATGGTACGGAGACGGTATGGGATCTGTATTGTGGTATTGGCACGATCTCCATTTTCATGGCCGGCAAGGCAGGCCGGGTTTATGGAGTCGAAGTGATTCCGCAGGCGATCGAGGATGCCAGAGAAAACGCAAGGCTCAACGGAATTGACAATGCGGAGTTTATCGTGGGGAAGGCAGAAAATGTGCTTCCGGAGAAATATGCGTCAGAGGGCATTCATGCGGACGTGATCGTAGTAGATCCTCCGCGCAAAGGCTGTGATGAGAAATGCCTGGAGACGATACTGCAGATGCGCCCGCAGAAGATCGTATATGTGAGCTGTGATTCTGCGACGCTGGCAAGAGACTTGAAGATACTGTGTGAAGGCGGTTATGAATTGCAACGGGTCAGGCCGGTGGACATGTTTCCGCAGACTGTGCATGTGGAGACGGTTGTAATGCTTTCTCACAAAAATCCGACAGCGTAATCAATGTAAAAGCAGAGTATGGTAAAGGCTTGCTAGAAGAGTTGTCAAAGCATATGACACAGGACTTTGGAAAAGGATTTACTGTTGCCAATTTGAAAAATATGCCAGAATTTTATATGCAGGAAGCTGTAAAATCCCGATGGAGTACCAGACAACTAGGGTGTCAGATAAATTCCTTCTTTTATGAAAGATTATTATCCAGTAAAAATAAAAAGCAAGTTGCAGAAGAAATACAGACATTAGAGCCAGCGAAGAAGAGTTATAATAATGTCATTGTCTAAAAGACATTAATCCACCTCCCTGCCCCTGCCGATTTTTCATCGACAAACCACGTATAAAAACGCACAATATCTGACAGAATTTGTCATTATCAGACAAAATCTCCTTATATTTGGCTGCATAATGTTATAGCAATTAGAAGAAAGAAATGCTATAATGATAGCATATTGTTTTGGCAGATAGATATATATTTTGATATAGAAAGAAACGAAACAGGTATCTGCCCAGAGGTAACATAATGAAAAAAAGGATTAAGCTAAAAGGAAGACTGAGATTATATCTTCAGGGTTCCATGTTGCTTGGTATTTGGCTCGTACTGATAAATTTTGGTATTTACCTGATGGATTACCGTTCAGGTCTTTTGCTCACAGGGGCTTTGATTGTTTATTTTGCAGTTATTTTTATGCTGATGTTCTATAACAAACCGGTTATTATGAACGAGCTGATCAGCTTTGCGACACAGTATGGACAGATTCAGAAACGACTTTTGCGGGAAATGGAGATTCCCTATGCGCTGTTGGATGAGGGCGGAAAGGTCATCTGGACGAATAAAGCATTCGAAAAAGTAATACATAAAGAAAAAGGCTATCACAAAGCAATTACCGCCGTTTTTCCGGAACTGACAAAGGACAGGCTCCCCGGTGAGGAGGAAGAGACGGAGACGGGACTGGTATTTGAAGACAGTGAATTTACGGTAAAGATGAAAAAAATTTCCCTGCGGGATATGGCAGTAAACAGTGAGATCTTTCAGGAACCGAATTATAAAGGATTTCTGATCGCCCTTTACCTGTATGATGAAACGGCGTTGAAGATCGCTCTGAGGGAGAATGATAATCAGTCTCTGGCTGTGGGAATGATTTATCTGGATAACTATGAGGAAGCACTGGAAAGTGTGGAAGAAGTCAGACGTTCTCTTTTGATTGCGTTGATCGACCGGATGGTCAATAAATACATCGCTTCGATGGACGGCATTGCCAAGAAGCTGGAGAAGGACAAGTATTTTATTATTTTGCGCAAGGAATCCGTTCTCTGCCTGGAAGAGAATAAATTTGATCTTCTGGATGATGTGAAGACGGTCAATATCGGGAATGAAATGGCAGTCACGTTGAGTATTGGCATCGGGTTGGACGGGCTCAGCAATACACAAAATTATGAATTTTCCAGAGCCGCTATCGATCTCGCACTCGGACGGGGCGGTGATCAGGCGGTCGTTAAGACATCGGATTCTATCACGTAT
Source organism: Lachnospiraceae bacterium JLR.KK008 (assembly GCA_037015955.1). Classification (NCBI taxonomy): domain Bacteria; kingdom Bacillati; phylum Bacillota; class Clostridia; order Lachnospirales; family Lachnospiraceae; species Lachnospiraceae bacterium JLR.KK008. The sequence continues at coordinate 2,998,502 of CP143548.1, read as the reverse complement.
TATGGCGGGAAAAGCCAGCAGGTAGAGAAAAATACACGGGTTAAGGCGAGAGTAAAAGCCCATGCCTTAAATGAGATCATTTCTTCAAAAGATAAAGTACTTGTCATGGGCCATCGAATGGCAGATGTGGACAGCTTTGGGGCGGCGATCGGTATCTACCGGATCGCAAAATCTTTAAATAGAAAAGCACATATTGTAATCAATGATGTTACAACGTCGGTCAGCCCTCTGCTTGCTATGTTTCAGGACAATCCTGAATATGAGGAAGATCTGATCATTAACAGTGCACAGGCAATCGAGGCATCGGAAAACAATACGGTATTGATCGTTGTAGATGTCAACAAGCCGAGTATTACGGAATGTCCGGAACTGCTGCACACATGCAAGTCGATCGTTGTGCTCGATCATCACAGACAGGGTTCGGAGACAATAGAAAATGCAACTTTGTCTTATGTAGAGCCATATGCTTCGTCGGCGTGTGAAATGGTTACGGAAATCCTGCAATATATCAAGGATGGTATCAGGCCCAGAGCCGAGGAGGCCGACAGCATGTATGCGGGCATCATCATTGATACGAACAACTTTACAACAAAGACCGGGGTCCGCACATTCGAGGCGGCGGCGTATCTGCGCAGGAATGGGGCCGATGTGACCCGGGTGAGAAAGCTCTTTCGTGAAGATGCGATGGAATACAAGACAAGGGCGGACGTTGTCAGACAGGCGGAAATTTATAAAAAATGTTATGCGTTGTCTACCTGCTCCAGCGATGGCGTAAAGAGTCCTACTGTGATCGGTGCGCAGGCTGCCAATGAACTGATGAATATCAAAGGCATCAGGGCAAGCTTTGTCATGACGCAGTTCCAGGGTAAAATATATTTCAGCGCCCGTTCGATTGACGAAGTCAATGTACAGGTTATCATGGAACGGTTGGGCGGCGGCGGTCATATGAACATCGCGGGAGCGCAGATGGAAAACATTTCGTTACAGGAAGCTGTATCGATAATGAAAGCTACTTTAGACAGAATGATGGAAGAAGGCGATTTATAATGAAGATTATATTATTGGAAGATGTGAAGAGTCTCGGCAAAAAGGAAGAGATTATCGAGGTCAATGACGGTTATGCCAGAAATTATATTTTACCCAAAAAGCTCGGCGTAGAGGCGACCTCAAAAAATCTCAATGATTTAAAACTGCAAAAGGCAAATAAAGAAAAAATTGCTCAGGAGCAGTTTGAAGCGGCTCAGGCTTTTGCGAAGGATATGGAAACAAAAGAAGTGGTCGTTAAGATAAAAGCCGGCGAGGGCGGCAAAGTATTTGGTTCGGTGTCGACCAAAGAGATCGCGCAGGCGGCGAAGGCGCAATGTGGCATGGAAATTGACAAGAAGAAGATACAGCTTGGGGAGCCGATCAAAAGTTTTGGCGTTTATGAGGTTGCGGTTAAACTTCACCAGAAGGTGACAGGAAAGCTGAAAGTAAAAGTACAGGAAGAGTAACAGAGGCAAAAGAGAACTATGGCAGAAATGGAAGAGGCATTGTTAAAACGGGTATTACCCCACAGTGTGGAGGCAGAACAGTCTGTGATCGGTTCCATGATCATGGACCGGGAAGCCATCGTCGTAGCTGCCGAGTTATTACATAGAGAAGACTTTTACGGCAAGCAGTATGGAGCCGTATTTGAGGCGATTATTGAACTGAATGACGAAGGAAAACCTGTTGATGTCGTCACATTACAGGATCGGCTAAAAGAGAAAGACGTGCCTCCGGAGATCAGCAGTCTGGAATTTATCCGTGACTTGATCACGGGCCTGCCCACATCGGCAAACATCAAATATTATGCCAACATCGTCTCCGAAAAGGCAACGCTGCGTAAGCTGATCCGTTTGAATGAAGAGATCGCCAATACCTGCTATGTCGGTAAAGAAAATCTGGAGACGATATTAGAAGACACGGAAAAGAGAGTCTTTGATCTGCTACAGAGAAGAAACAGCAGCGATTATGTGCCGATCCGGGAAATCGTCATGAATGCTATGGACAGGATTGAGATGGCTTCCAAAAATAAAGGAGTGGTGACAGGCATTCCCACAGGGTTTATTGATCTGGATTACAGAACAGCCGGGATGCAGCCTTCCGATTTGATTTTGATAGCAGCGAGACCTTCGATGGGGAAGACGGCATTTGTACTCAATATCGCACAGTATATGGCTTTCAAGCAAAGCCAGACAGTTGCTGTTTTCAGTCTGGAAATGTCAAAAGAGCAGCTTGTGAATCGTCTCTTTTCGTTGGAATCAAAAGTTGATTCTCAGCATATCCGTACCGGAAATCTGACAGATACGGAATGGGAAAAACTAATTGAGAGTGCCGGTATTATCGGAAAGTCGAATCTGATCATTGATGATACGCCAGGAATCAGCATATCGGAGCTTCGATCAAAATGCAGGAAGTATAAGTTGGAGCATGATTTGAAGATTGTTATCATTGATTATCTTCAGTTAATGTCAGGGAGTGGCCGTACGGATTCCAGACAACAGGAAATATCTGACATATCGCGGTCTCTGAAAGCGCTTGCCCGGGAACTGAATGTTCCGGTGATTGCATTGTCACAGCTCAGCCGTGCGGTGGAGCAGAGACCGGATCACAGACCGATGCTTTCCGATCTTCGTGAATCGGGTGCCATAGAGCAGGATGCAGATGTGGTCATGTTTATATACAGAGATGACTATTATAATAAAGACACAGATATTAAAGGCGTGGCGGAGATTATTATCGCGAAACAGAGAAACGGTCCAATCGGGACGGTGAATCTGGCCTGGCTGCCGGATTACACGAAATTCGCAAATATACAGAAATAAAAAATACATATTTCATACGAAAGAGGACAAGCAAAGGATGCCTGTCCTTTTTGTTTTTATAAAATGTATCAATACGCTGCGGCGGTTTGGAAACAGAGAAAATTATCATAAGGAGGAAAAAGTATGGAACAGAAAATGTACATGATTTCAGATGCGGCAAAACAGGTAGAAGTAGAGAGTCATGTCCTGCGATATTGGGAAGATGAACTGGAACTGCCGATCAAGAGGAACAAGCTGGGACACCGTTATTACACGGCGGATGATGTCAATCGCCTGAAGAGAGTGAAGTCGATGAAAGAGCAGGGATTTCAGCTCAAAGCAATACGCCGGGCATTGAAAGAAGAAATGCAGGAACCAAATCGTATGGAAACTGAAAAAGGTGGCAAGGAAAAAGAGACAATGATAGCTGACAGGAAAGAGAATGAAAAGGGAGAAATTGAGACTGTTGCGAAGAGAGAGACAGGAGGGCTGGCGATTACTTTGAGCGACACCTATACAGTAAAAGAAAGAGAGACACAAAATAAAGAAGACAAATCTTACCGGTTGCAGATACTGTTGAAAAATATGATGTTGGAAGCGATCCAGGAGGGGAATGAGAAGTTCTGTGAACAGATCAAGGAAAGTGTCTTAAAAGAATTAGATTATCAGTTCCGCGTGCAGGAAGAGCGGGAAGAAGCGCGTGAAAGTGAAAGGATGAAACGCGAAGAAGAACATTTCAAGAAAATTGACGAATTGATACGGGAGAAAGCAGAGAAGAAAGAAAAAAGAAAAAAGCACTCATTTTTCTGAGTGCTTTTCACATATTAAGACGGTGATTATTCTTCAGAAATAGAACCTGTAGGGCAAGCACCTGCACAAGAACCACAGCTGATGCATTTGTCGGGATCGATCTGGAACTGTGTATCTCCCATGCTGATAGCGCCTACAGGGCACTGACCTTCGCAAGCTCCACAGCTTACGCAACCATCGCTAATTACATATGCCATAATAATTATCCTCCTTAAAATCCGGTTTCTTTTTGATCTGTTGGTTGATCGCTACATACATTTTAATACAAATGTATGATGAATACAAGTAGAAAATGCAGGAAAAGCGTGACATGCCTGTCATTCATTGCGCATCAGAGGTTGCAATCAGGCTTTTTCATCATCTGCCCGTCTTGCCTTGATCCCGTTTAAAATAACCTGCTTTTTCTCAATCACTTTATCTTTATCCATCGCTTCTACCCCGTCCAGTTTATAGGGGATGCCGAGTTTTTCATATTTGGGCTTGCCCATCGTGTGGTAGGGAAGGACATCGAGCGCTTTCAGCGTTTTCAAACCACCGATAAAATATCCCAGACGATACAGATAAGTATCATCGTCAGTGATGCCCGGAACGACAACATGACGAATCCAGATATCGATACCCTTAGAGGACAAGTACTCAGCAAAAGCAAGAATTTTATCATTTGGCTGCGCGGTAAGCTCTTTATGCTTTTCCGGATCAATATGTTTGATATCAAGCATTACGAGATCTGTGAGCGCGAGCAGCTGATCCAGTTTTTCCATCCAGCTACTGTTTTGTGGGGTGAAAGCGATGCCGGAAGAGTCGATGCATGTATGGATATTCTTTTCTTTTGCAAGTGTAAATAATTCAATCAGAAAATTGACCTGCATCAGAGGTTCGCCGCCGGTAACGGTGATACCGCCGCCCTTATAGAAACTGACGTTTCTTTCATATTGCTCAATAATCTCGGAAGCCTCCATAACAGTACCGGCATTCATTTCCCACGTATCCGGATTGTGACAATAGGCGCACCGCATCGGACAACCCTGTACGAATACGACGAAGCGGACGCCAGGGCCGTCTACGGTGCCAAAAGATTCCAGAGAATGAATTCTGCCACTCATATTTAGCTTCTCCTTTCGTAGAAACCAAAACCCCTGGATTTTATTCCAGGGGTTTGATTACCTGTTACAAATGATACTGCGATCAGATGCTCTCGTGGAACGTACGGGAAATGACATCTGCCTGCTGCTCCGGTGTCAGTTTAATGAAGTTAACTGCATAGCCGGATACGCGGATCGTCAGCTGCGGATAATTCTCAGGATGTTTCTGAGCATCCAGCAACATATCTCTGTTTAAAACGTTTACATTCAGATGATGTCCGCCTTTTGTTGCATAACCATCTAATAAAGATACAAGATTGTCTACCTGGGCTGTATTTACTGCTGCCATTTTATATTCCTCCTTCAAGATTTTTATTATTGATAGTCATCAAGACCCTGATGCAGGGTAGGCACACTGCATGCCAGAGGAGTTCTCGAACAATCCGTACATCCCATGGTCTGAACAGTGGCAGCTTTTTCGCTCGTGGCGTCAGTATCTACATTTACATGACCGACACCCTTTGCCATACCGGCGTCCAGCATCTTTACAAGTTCTTCTACTTGCTTGTCATCCATTACATTGTCCTCCCTGCCTGGAATTCATAATTTATTTGTTCAAATCGATCTCGATGTCGCCTGCGAATACCTGATCTTCTTTTCCGAGAGCTCCCGGGATGATTGTGAAGGTATTGGAAATACCGTCCTGTGCATCCTTGAACGGAAGTTTGGATACGGAAGACAGAGAAGCGACTGCGCCGTGAGTATCGCGTCCGTGCATCGGGTTAGCGCCAGGAGCGAACGGCTGTCCTTTCTTACGTCCATCAGGTGTATTGCCTGTTGCTTTACCATAAGTTACATTGGATGTAATTGTAAGGATGGAAGTTGTAGGTACACCGTTTCTATAAGTATGATGTCTTCTGATTGCTGTCATGAATTTATGAACAACATCCTGTGCAATAGAGTCAACACGATCATCATCGTTACCATATTTCGGGAAATCGCCGGTTGTCTTGAAGTCAACGATTACGCCGTCATCGTCACGAACAACTTCAACTTTCGCATGTTTGATTGCGGAAAGAGAGTCAGCCACGATAGAAAGACCAGCAACACCTGTTGCAAAATAACGTTTTACATCTCTGTCATGAAGAGCCATCTCTGCTCTCTCATAGCAGTATTTGTCATGCATGTAGTGAATGATATTCAGAGTATTGACATAAACATCTGCCTGCCATTCCATCATATCCATGAATTTTGCATAGACGTCATCGTAATCAAGCACGTCGCCTTCTACAGGACGATATTTCGGGCCAACCTGTTTCTTTGTCACTTCATCTACACCGCCATTGAGAGCATACAGCAGACATTTAGCGAGGTTAGCGCGGGCTCCGAAGAACTGCATCTCTTTACCGATAACCATGGAGGATACGCAGCATGCGATACCATAGTCGTCACCGTGAGTTGCTCTCATCAGATCATCATTCTCATACTGGATGGAAGATGTCGTGATGGAGATCTTAGCGCAGTATTTCTTGAAGTTCTCAGGAAGTCTTGTAGACCAGAGAACTGTCAGGTTCGGCTCCGGGCTTGCACCGAGGTTCTCCAGTGTGTGCAGATAACGGAAGCTCATCTTAGTAGCCATGTGACGTCCGTCAACACCAACACCTGCAAGAGACTCTGTAACCCATACAGGATCGCCTGCAAAGATCTGATTGTACTCAGGGGTACGTGCGAACTTAATCAGACGCAGTTTCATGATGAAGTGGTCAACAAATTCCTGAATCTGCTCTTCTGTAAAGGTGCCATTTGCGAGGTCTCTCTGAGCATAGCAATCAAGGAATGTAGAAGTACGTCCAAGGGACATAGCAGCACCATTCTGCTCTTTTACTGCACACAGATAACCGAAGTATACGGCCTGAATTGCTTCCTGTACATTTGTGGAAGGCTTGGAGATGTCGCAGCCATAGGAAGCAGCCATCTCTTTCATCATCTTCAGAGCAACCATCTGCTCGGAAAGCTCTTCGCGAAGACGAATCACATCATCTGTCATCACACGTCCTGTGGAATCTTTCTGCGCCTGTTTGTCTTCAATCAGGTAGTCGATACCGTACAGAGCAACACGTCTGTAGTCACCGATGATACGGCCACGACCATAAGCATCCGGAAGGCCTGTGATGATATGAGAAGAACGGCAAGCTCTCATTTCAGCATTATAGGCATCGAAGCAACCTGCGTTGTGTGTTTTTCTATGTGTGGAGAAGAATTCGCTGATCTCAGGATCAACTTCATATCCATTGTCAGAGCAAGCCTTCTCAGCCATTCTGATACCACCATAAGGCTGAAGAGAGCGTTTGAACGGTTTGTCTGTCTGGAAGCCGACGATCGTCTCCTTGCTCTTGTCTAAGTAACCCGGTCCGTGGGAAGTGATCGTGGAAACGACCTTGGTATCCATATCAAGGACACCGCCTGCCTCACGTTCTTTTTTCTGTAAATCAAGTACCATGGCCCACAGATCTTTTGTATTCTGTGTAGCGTCTGCCAGGAAGGACTCATCTCCCTCATAAGGAGTATAGTTCCTCTGGATGAAGTCGCGAACGTTGACTTCAGAGTCCCACTTTCCGCCTACAAAATCTTTCCATTCTGGTCTCATTTTGAAATAGCCTCCTATCATATTATTTTAGATAAAACTACTGTTCACCCTGTAAAAATATTATACGTGCTAAAAGACTAAAACGTCAAGGAGAGCTATGTATTTTTTTGTATACAAAACAGTAAATAATATGAAAATTTTATAAATTTTTGTGAAAAACGTGGATAACTTGCCAACTGCAGGATAAAGTATTATAATGTCCACGAAAGCAATGAGCAGTACCAAAACAGCAGATGCCAGTACGGACGCTTGCGGAACGGACTGACAGATGCTGTTTTGACAGGGCGAAGCCCGTGAGCGCAGGGACGGAGTGCCTGCGCGCGGCTGCGAAGAGTCAGGCAGGTTAAGACGTGGCGAGGAAGTGCGAAGCCCGTGAGCGCAGGGACGGAGTGCCTGCGCGGCTGCGAAGAGTCAGGCAGGTTAAGACGTGGCGAGGAAGTGCGAAGCCCGTGAGCGCAGGGACGGAGTGCCTGCGCGGCTGCGAAAGAGCGTGCGGTATGAGGAAAGCAGGCGAACACAAGAACATATTATGACACATACAGGAGGTAGAAAGATGGCAGGAATTACAAAGGACATGACAATCGGAGAGATCCTTCGGATCAATCCTCAGGTCGCTTCAGTCTTGATGGGAGCAGGTATGCACTGTCTTGGCTGTCCATCCGCACAGGGTGAGACGCTGGAAGAGGCCGCAATGGTTCACGGTATGGACATTGATGAGCTTATGAAGCAGATTGAAGCAACGGCATAAAGGCGTCCTGCGCTGGGAAACACAGACCAAAACAAAAAGAAGCAGCTCTGTCTGGCAGAGGACTGCTTCTTTTATTTGACTGTCAGTAAATCAGACCATTGCCAGTGACTGCAGGGCATTATCTGCGATAAACAGTTCACAGTGTTCGTTCAGATATGCTTCCGTACCGGCAGAATATTTCTCTGTAAAACCATATTCAGAAATAATGTTGCATACTTTGTTAAACTCTTCGGGAGAATGATTTCCCTTGGTGAGAATGAGAGCGTAAGCGTCTGACTTCTCGTTCCTGTATAAGGAATTAACACCGTTATAGAAATTTCTCAATACATGGGCCAGCCGGGTCAGTTCGCTTAAATGAGGAAAGGTAAACACTCTTGTCATGTCGACAACAGATGAGAGAGCTACCGTATCACTGTCTTCTGTCAGATCGGACAGGGAAGGGGTCAGGCTGGCTGACTGAACGGATTCCCCATCGGAAGCGTTTTGATACTTATTCTCATGAATTTTTTTAAACAAATCAAGAACATCATCGGCGCCTTCCAGAAAAGCAGTGGAAGTACTATCCTCTTCCTCTTCGGAATCGTGTACGGAAGGGGCAAATTTAGAAAAGCGGGTGTCCAGCTCTTCAGGATCTTCCACTTTTGTGATAATAAGTATAATACATTCCGAATTTAATGGAATCGCTTCTATCATCAACGGAATGTTCTCTGCTTCAAAACCACATTCAAAGGAGGCCTGCTGCATCATATCTCGAAATAAAGTTTTCGCTTTTTCCGTGCCGTAAGCCAGTTCGCTGATCTTCAATTCCCGGTCAATGAGATCGGCTTTCGTCAAAGTGCAGCGAATCTGATGGTCATTCACTTTTTCAATTTTCATAAATTCACATCCTTGCTTATATGATACCACTTTATAGGTCTTTCCCATCTGGAAATTAATTCATTGCTTGAACACTAAAACCACCATACAGTTACATGTATCTTATACTCATTGATTCGACAAGTCAATAGAGAGGAAATGGTATTCATAAATTTTTCATAATTTTTTTAAAAGGCTTGTGTCATACGAATATTTACGTTATAATAATGCCCAGAGATGCTTTCGGACAAACAGTATTTGGAAGGAGGCAGATATTTTTTTCAAACCCGGGGCATGAATTCATGCCAGTCTACATTAAGTCTTGAAACGGAAAGTTTCATCCAATTAACCTCTGCTTGTTAGTATGAGGAAGTCTTATAAGCTTATGTGTCTATATTGAACATCAAAATTTTCCAACTATTTCTTAATGTTATAATTCAAATTTTTTCACCACTGATTTATTTTATGTCATAATACACGTCCCTGCATCTCTTCAGAACTGTTTTATACCATATTTACCAAAAAATTATAAAAATCCGAAGGAATAGAATGTATCACAAGGTTTCTCCTTCTGCGGATTTTTAAAAGTACGGGATATGCGAAGCCATGTTTTATCGCAGGTTAGCGCCCGTACGGCGGGTGAGGAATCGTTTCGCCCGACTTTGGATGAGAAAGGAGGGAGTGTGTGCTGCAAAAAGATAATCAGAATGAGATGAAGGAACGGTTGGAAAAGCTCGTAAAAGAAGGTGCGGAGCTGTATCTTGACGGAAAACGTGTATCGGCAGAAGAACTGGCACAGACATGTTGTGTAAATGAAGAGTCTGTCTATATGCCCGATTATGTGGTAAATCAGGAAGGCAGGCTGACGCAGCTTCGATATGACAGAGTCCGTCTGACCTGACAGAGAGGAGGGGATCACGATAAATAAGGAAACGGATCAAGGAGCCTTTACGCTGACAGACAGTGATCTCCCTTAAAAATACAAAAAACGTCAAAATTGGTAATGACGGTATCAGAATAGTCTGATATAATGGGGACGATTGGAAAGGAGCTGGAAGCGAATGAAAAAAATGATTCCGGTAATAGTTGCAATCGTCCTTATTATTTTGGTAGTTGCGGCCAGTTTGGGAATGAAAATAATAGAAAAATATTCTTATTCCAAAGAAAGAGCGGATCTGGAAGATTATTTTAATCTGCACGAAGAGAGAGAGACTGCGATCGTGCTTCAGGATGAGATACTGGAAGATAAGGCTCTTTTAATAGATGGCATGTATTATTTCAGCCTGGATACGGTACATCAGTATTTTAACGAGCGTTTTTATGAGGACAATGGGGAAGGACTGCTGTTATACACGACTCCCTATGACATCATAAGAGCGAATATTGGCAGTACAGAGTATTTGCAGGAGGGGGCCAATGAGGACGCCGGTTATGTGATCGCCAGATATGAAGGTGATGTGTTATATGTTGCGGCAGAATACGTGAAAAAGTTCACAAACTTTTCATACGAAACCTATACGGAGCCTAATCGTATGCAGGTCTACACACAGTGGGGAGAACAGACCTGGGCGGAAATTACGAAAGATACGGCAGTTCGCTATCAGGGCGGCGTGAAAAGTGAGATTCTGAAAGATATGGAAGCGGGCAGTACGGTCATAGTTCTGGAAGAGATGGATACGTGGGTCAGGGTGAAGACAGATGCGCTGATCGGTTATGTGGAGAGAAAGCGGCTGGACAATATGCACACAGAGCAGATGACAGCAGTGACGGACTATGAAGAACCCGTGTATACAAACATATCGAAAGATTATAAGATCTGTATGGCGTGGCATCAGGTGACAAATGCGGCGGCCAATGCCACACTGACCGATGCGCTGGCCGGAACGCAGGGGCTGAACACGATTTCTCCGACATGGTTTTCCCTGAGTGACGAGGATGGTAATTTTACAAGCATAGCCTCGACGGATTATGTAGCGCAGGCGCATCAGAGAGGCCTGGAAGTGTGGGGACTGGTTGATAATTTTAATGATGCCGTGGACACCTATAATGTGCTGTCTTCCACATCAAAACGGACTCATTTGATAGATGGGCTCATGCAGGCGGCTGCGGCCTGCGGCATGGATGGGATCAATATAGACTTTGAAGCGCCGCAAATGGGAGCGGAATCAGGGGAGCACTTTGTACAGTTTATCCGTGAACTGTCGATTGCCTGCCGGGCGGCCGGGCTTGTCCTCTCTATCGACAATTATGTGCCAATCGGAAATACGGAATACTACGGGAGAGCAGAACAGGGAGCGGTAGCCGATTATGTAATTATTATGGGTTATGATGAACATTGGTCAGGAAGTTCTGAGGCGGGCAGCGTGGCTTCTATTGGATTTGTGGAAAGCGGCATTCAGAAAACATTGGAAGATGTACCTCCGGAAAAAGTCATCAACGCAGTACCGTTTTACACGAGAGTGTGGAAGACGGAAGGCGGCGAGATGACGAGCAGTGCGCTGGGCATGAACTCTGTGGATCAATTTCTTGCCCAAAATGGTGTGTCTGCGGTATGGGATGAGGAGACATGTCAGAATTATGCGGAATTTGAGGATAATAACGGCTGTCTGTATCAGGTTTGGCTGGAAGATGAGCAGTCTTTGGAAGTAAAGCTGAATATTATGGCAAGATATAAGGTGGCGGGCGTGGGCGCATGGAAGCTGGGCTTTGAGCGTCCCTCGGTATGGAATGTAATAGACGGATTTTTACATGGATAAACTGAGAGCGTTCGCTTCGTAATGAAAGAATACGAAAGACGAAACGATAAACGAGGGCAGAATTCTGAGCGTCAGGGTTCTGCTTTTGTCATTCGGGATTCCGTTGCTTTTGGCGCTGTATCTATATACTATAAAACACAACATGTCAGTTGGAAATTACTGCCTTATCTTTCATAGGAAAGTACATTTGTTCATAAAATTGTAAAAAAATCAGGTTTGATAAAATGATGATAAAATGGAAAGATAACATAAGCCGGGCGGGGAATGCAGCCGTGTATGCAGCGATGGGACTGATGCTGGTTATGACGGGAATTCTGACAGTAAAAGGAACGGCAAAATATGTGCTCAACAGCCATGTAGAAGAAAAGCGGCTGTGCGTTGTCATTGATGCCGGGCATGGAGGCGACGACCCTGGTAAAGTCGGTATTAACGGAGCGTTGGAAAAGGATATTAATCTGCAGATCGCGCAGAAAGTGAAGAAATATCTGGAAATGGAAGGGGTCGAAGTTGTGATGACCCGCACGGATGGGCAGGGGCTCTATGACAGTGGGGCGGAAAATAAAAAAGTGCAGGATATGAAACGGCGGATCGCTATGATCGAGGAGACAGCACCTGCGATTACGGTGAGCATCCATCAGAACAGTTATCCGGAAGAGTACGTAAAAGGGGCGCAGGTCTTTTATTATAAAGACAGCGCGGAGAGTAAAAATGCGGCCGAAACCATGCAGAAGAGTCTGAAAGACCGGCTGGACCGGGAAAACAAGCGGGAGGCGAAAGCCAATGCCAGCTATTATCTGCTGAAAAAAACGTCTTCCCCAGTGATCATTGTGGAATGCGGTTTTCTCTCCAACAGTGAGGAAGCCGGCAAGCTGGCTGACGATACTTATCAGGAGAAAGTAGCCTGGGCGGTCTTTATGGGGATCATGCAGACGCTGAACGAGTGAGCGGCTGTGAGATCATAACAAAGCAGGAGATTTTATGTGCGGCAGGTATTATGTGGACAATGAAATGGTCGGCGAGCTTGAGAAGCTAATCGGTCAGATGGATAAAGCGCAGAGAGAGGATTCGTTGAGGGCGACGGCAAAAATTCCCGCAGGTGATATATACCCGGGCAGGGCTGCCCCGGTTTTACTGGGAAAAAACGAATCTGTCTGCTGCGGCTGGCAGCGTTGGGGATTTCCGGGATTCAGGGAAAAGCGGCTGATTTTCAATGCCAGATGTGAATCCGTACTGGAGAAGCCTTTGTTCCGGGGAAGCATGAAGCATGGGAGAGTTGTGATTCCGGCCATGAAGTTTTATGAATGGAATCCATCAAAGGAGAAAAGTACGTTTCGCAGGCAGAATTCGTCGCTGCTGTTTATGGCGGGACTTAGCAGGCGCTATGAGGACGGGACACATTTTACGGTTCTCACCACAGCGGCGAATGCTTCCATGAAACCGGTGCATGACCGGATGCCTCTGATTCTTGAACGGGACGAAATTACAGAGTGGATGTTTGATGATGCGAAAGCAGAACAGATTCTTCATAAAATTCCCTGTCTGTTAGAACGCAGTTCGGACTATGAGCAGATGAGACTGTTTTGATTTGCACTAAGAATACACTGCCGTTTTGTTCAAAACCGAAAACCCCTTTCCTGCAAAAGTAGTCTATGATATAATATGGAAGGTAATCATATCGGGGTAACTTTATGCCGGAAACAAAATATGCGGTCTTGACAGAAGATCATATAAACAAAAAGATAATCAAAGAAGCCGGGGCGGTCCTAAGAGCCGGAGGGCTTGTGGCATTTCCCACGGAAACAGTATATGGACTTGGCGGAGACGCGCTGCAAAAAGAGTCTTCCAGAAAAATATACAGCGCCAAGGGCCGGCCCTCGGATAATCCGCTGATTGTGCATATCTGCCAGTGGAAGGCAGTCAAAAAGATTGCCGTGAGGATTCCGCCGGAGGCGGAAAAGCTGGCGGCGCGTTTCTGGCCCGGCCCGCTGACCATGATATTGGAGAAGGCGGATGCGGTTCCGCTGGAGACGACGGGCGGTCTTTCCACAGTGGCGGTGCGGATGCCGGAGAACAGGATTGCGCTGGCGCTGATCGAGGCAGCAGGCGGCTATGTGGCGGCGCCGAGTGCCAATCTTTCGGGCAAACCCAGTCCTACGCTGGCGAAGCATGTGCGCGAAGATCTGGACGGGAAGATTGAGATGATACTGGACGGAGGCGCGGTGGGAATAGGCGTGGAGTCTACGATCGTAGATCTAACTGAGTCAAGACCAATGATTTTGCGTCCGGGTTATATTACGAAAGAAATGCTGGAAAGTGTGCTTAACACGGAAGTGGATGTGGACATGACACTGCTGCAGGCTGACAGCGGGCAGGCGCCCAAGGCGCCGGGTATGAAATACAGGCACTATGCGCCCAAGGGAGAACTGACGATTGTGTCAGGTGAGGAAAAAGACGTAACGGATACGATACGCAGACTTGCCAGAGCCAAACGGCTGGCAGGGGAAATCGTAGGCATTATCTGCACCGATGAGACGGAGCCGCTTTACGAGGCGGACAGCATCGCCAGCGTCGGCGCCAGGACGGATGAAGAGGCAATCGCCAGACGGTTGTATGCGATATTAAGGGAATTTGATGCCCGGAATGTAACCTGTATTTATTCAGAGGCATTTTCGGACAAAGGTGTGGGACAGGCCGTGATGAACCGGTTGCTGAAAGCAGCCGGACACCAGATTTTAGAGGCGACATGCCCTGGCTTTTGCAGAAAGATATAATTATTTGAGTTTTTAGAATTGCATATGAAATTCGGCAAATATAAACAGTTGCGCAATGATCTGATAAACCAAATAACAGGAGGAAGAGACAATGATAGCATTGGGAAGTGACCATGGTGGGTATGACCTGAAACAGGAAATCAAAAAATATCTGGAAAGTGCGGGGTATGAGTACAGGGATTTTGGGTGTGACAACAAGGATTCCTGCGATTATCCGATGTTTGGCAGACCGGCAGCGCAGGCTGTCGCGGATGGCACTTGTGAGAAAGGAATCGTAATCTGCACAACCGGAATCGGAATCTCAATCACGGCCAATAAGATTCCGGGAATCCGCTGCGCATTATGTGGAGACTGTGCGTCCGCGAAATTGACGAGACTGCACAACAATGCCAATATGCTTGCACTGGGAGCCGGGATCGTAGGAACCAACCTGGCGCTGGACATCGTAAAAGCATTTTTAGAAACAGAATTTTCCGGGGATGAGAGACATCAGAGAAGGATTGATCTGATCGAGGCGAACTAAGAGAAAAGGTGAGAGAAACAAAACAGGAGGAAGAGAATGTCGAAGACAGTGATCATGGAGCACCCGCTGATTCAGCATAAGATCGGATATATCAGAAGAAAAGACACCGGCACAAAAGATTTTCGCCAGACGATCAGTGAAATTGCGATGCTGATCTGTTATGAGGCGACCAGGGATTTAAAAGTATCGGATGTGGAGATCGAAACTCCGATCTGCCGGACGACAGTAAAGCAATTATGGGGGAAGAAAATGGCCATTGTCCCCATACTGCGCGCCGGACTGGGAATGGTGGACGGGATGCTGAATCTGATTCCTGCGGCAAAGGTAGGGCATATCGGGCTTTACAGAGATCCGGAGACATTGGAACCTGTGGAATACTACTGCAAACTTCCGGCGGACTGTGCGGAGCGAGAGGTGTTCGTAGTAGACCCCATGCTGGCGACAGGGGGATCGTCTTCGGCGGCGATTCGGCTGTTAAAAGAAAAAGGCTGTAAAAATATTCGTTTTATGTGTATTATCGCTGCCCCGGAAGGCGTTAAGAAAATCCGGGAGGAGCATCCGGATGTCGATATGTACATTGGCGCTCTGGATGAAAGATTGAACGATCACGGTTATATTGTGCCGGGGCTGGGCGATGCCGGGGACCGGATTTTTGGCACTAAATAGTCGGAGGACGAAATGAAAAGAAAAGATTATATTTCATGGGATGAATATTTTATGGGAATTTCCAAGCTGTCGGGGATGCGCTCCAAAGATCCGAGTACCCAGGTAGGCGCCTGCATCGTCAGCGAAGATAACAAGATACTTTCTATGGGATATAATGGGTTTCCCATAGGCTGTAATGACGATGAGTTTCCCTGGGAGAGAGAAGGAGAATTGTTGGATACCAAATATGCGTTTGTGACACACAGCGAGTTAAACGCAATCCTCAATTACCGGGGCGGGAGTCTGGCAGGGGCGAAACTGTATGTTTCACTGTTTCCGTGTAATGAATGTGCCAAGGCGATCATTCAATCGGGCATAAGAACGATCGTCTACGAATGCGACAAATATGCTGACACAGATCCTATTATAGCGTCCAAAAAAATGCTGGATGTGGCGGGGGTCAGGTATTATCAGTATAAAAAGACCGGGCGTGAAATAAATCTGCAACTGTAAAAACCATGAGGGGTGGAAGAAATGAAAAGGGCCGGTAGACAGATTGCCATTTTACTCTTTATGGTAATTCTGGTGGCCAGCGCGCCGAACACGGTTCGCGCGACTACGACACAGGAAAAACTGGATAAGGCAAAGCAGGAAAAGGCACAGACGCAATCAGCGCTGGACAAGACAAAGGAGTCGATTCAGGGAATGCAGGGGGAGAAAGATTCTCTGCAGGGCCAGTTGACAATCCTGAATGACAATCTGGAGGAAGTCAGCGAGAACCTCAGCCGGCTGGAAGGTGACATTGCCGATAAGGAACAGGAGATATCAGATACGGAAGCTGCACTGCAGGAAGCGGAGGAAACGGTAGACTGGCAATATGAGTGCATGAAAAAAAGGATCAAATTCATGTATGAAAGAGGCGACGCCGCCTATATGGAAATGATCTTTTCTTCCGAAGGACTGTCGGATTTTCTGAATAAGACTCAGTACGTTGAACAGATCGCCGAGTATGACCAGAGAATGCTGGAGCAGTACAAGGCGACACAGGAAGAGATTGCGGATGCCAGGGAACGGCTCGTTGCTCAGAAAGAGGAACTGGACGAGCTGAAGGTGAAGACGGAAGAGGAGAAAAACAAAGTCGCGGGCATGGTCAAGAGCACGGCCAACAATATCGCCGGCTATGCGGATCAGATTTCCGAAGCGGAAAATGTGGCGCTTACTTATGAAGCACAGATGAAGGAGCAGGATGCAAATATTGCCGCCTTACAGAAACAGCTTGCAGAGGAGCAGGCGATGTCGCGTCTGGCTTCCCGCTCCGCTAAGAGAAATATTTCTGAGGTGACGTTTGCGGAAGGGGACAGGGAACTTCTGGCGCAGCTGATCTACTGTGAGGCGGGCGGAGAACCGTATGCAGGGAAAGTCGCCGTGGGTGCGGTCGTAATCAATCGTGTACTCAGCTCTGTGTATCCGGATACGGTGGTGGGAGTGATCTATCAGAACAAGCAGTTTTCGCCCGTAGGGAGCGGAAGACTGGCACTTGCGCTGGCGGAAGGCCGCGCTACCCAGGCCTGTTACGATGCTGCGGATGAGGCGATGAGCGGCGTGACGAATGTGGGCAACTGTGTATATTTCCGGACGCCGATACCGGGACTGGAAGGCATTGCGATTGGCGGACATATCTTCTATTAATAAATATAAAATTTAGGATTACCTGTAAATAAAAGAACTCTGACCGGTGCAGATCGGTCAGAGTTTGGTTTTTCTTTTGTATCAATTACTATGATTCAAACATTTCTATGTATTTCGTGAGCTCCTGAAGATTTCCGCCATATATGACAGACAGCAGTTTACTGCATGAGAGCAGCGCCTGTTTTAATTCACAAATCGTAATCCCGCCGCATTCCAGAGCAGGCACCATTTCGTCAAGATCCACTACTTTGACAAATCCATTCGGATAGACGATCACATCTGCCAGCAAGTCTGTGACAACGACCTTCTTCTCGGAAGCAGAATATTCATGGGTAATAATGTCACAATAATAATAGAGGAGAGAGTGATCCGCCCGATAAAATTTACTGACTTTATATCCTTCTGTCAGAAAATAGCAGGAATATCCGTGATGAAGCTCTTTTTTGGGTTTCAGGGCATTCCATCGGGTCACGATCCGTTCAGCGTCCCAGGAGAGGACTTCGTCGTCTTTTAATAAGATACATTCATTGGGAATGATTCGTTTCCGGTATAGAAGGGGATATTCCATAGGGACCTCCATGCTGTATGAAATTATAGGTGGCATAATTATAGTAAGATAATTAAATGCTACACTTGCATTGTACAAAAGTCAATGGAAAATTCACAGTTGTCGACGATTCTGTAATTGCAAATATTTTCGGCTGATTTATAGCGGTTTTTCTTTACAGAAAGGAAAGAATTGGCTATAATTTAGGATAAGGGTTGTTTTATGAGAGAGATTGATGGAGTGAAAATCTGGAGGAAGAGATGTGAAATATGAAAAGTCAGTGTATCGTGCACTGGTGACCATCAGTCAGTTTGGTATCAACATGCTCGTCCCCATTTTTTTGTGCGCATTTTTAGGGATATTTTTGGACAGAAAGCTGGGGACTTCCTATTGGATGGTGATCTTGTTTTTTACAGGTGCGTTAGCCGGATTCAGAAATGTTTTTCTTTTGGCGAAAAGGATCTATGACGATGGGGAGGAAAGGACGCCCTATGGGAGAAAAAGCAGGAAAACAAAGAAGGATAAATGAAACACTGGCGGAATTACTGATTGGAATTGCGGTATCCGGTATATTATTGCAGCTGATATTTGTGTGGCTGGTAAAGGATACAGTTTCATTTGCTGCCGGGCTATGGATTGGCGTCAGTCTTGCAGCATTTCTGGCGTGGCATATGTGGAAAGGAATCGATGAAGCGCTGGACCGGGGGGAAGCAGGCGCGCAGAAGCTGATGAGGACGCGGTTTGCGTTCCGCTATGGAATCGTGATCCTTGTGTTGGGCATTCTGATGGGTACTGAGGTGGCTGATCCGCTGGCGGCATTTCTTGGAATTATGACATTGAAAGTAGCGGCATATTTACAGCCTGTTACACATAAAGCTATCTTAAAATTAAGGAGGTGAATATATGGGACAAGGAATTTTGTTATCCCAGGGAGCAGAAGTGGATTTTATGATCCATGGCGTATTTTCCTATCATCTGTTCGGACAGGAACTGTGGATAACAACGACGCATATTTGTCTGCTCATTGTCATGCTGGTGATCATAGGGTTCTGCATTGTGGCGAACCGGGCAGTGAAACATGCGTCTGAAGTACCGGAGGGGTTTCAAAATGTGGTCGAGCTGATCATAGAGAAACTGGACGGCATGGTGGAAGGCGTTATGGGAAAAAATGCGCCTGCATTTGCAAACTATATCGGTACAATCTTTATCTTTATATTCCTGAGCAACATTTCAGGCCTGTTTGGACTGAGGCCGCCGACGGCAGACTACGGTGTCACATTCCCCCTTGGGGTGATGACATTCGCGACCATTCACTTTAACAAGTTCAAACATCAGAAAGTAAAAGGCGTGATCAAGGGATTGTGCGACCCCTGGGTGTTTTGGGCACCGATCAATATTATCGGCGACTTTGCCGTGCCGATTTCTCTGTCGCTGCGTCTTTTTGCCAACGTACTCTCAGGAACTGTTATGATGGCGCTTGTATATGCGTTGCTCTCCAAAATCGCCATTATCTGGCCGGCGGCACTGCATGTATATTTTGATCTGTTTTCCGGAGCGATACAGACGTATGTGTTCTGTATGCTTACTATGACATATGTAAATGATGCAATAGAAGGATAACGGGAATGCCTGTAAGAAGGCGTCTGAGAATGAAAATTTAGAAACGATGAATTTTATAAAGGAGGAAATAAAAATGGATTTCAACACAAACTTTATTTTAGGATGTTCCGCGATCGGTGCCGGACTCGCAGTGATTGCAGGTATCGGACCTGGTGTAGGGCAGGGTATTGCAGCTGGCCATGCAGCAGCAGCAGTTGGCAGAAACCCGGGTGCAAAGTCGGATATTACCTCTACCATGCTTCTTGGTCAGGCGGTAGCGGAGACGACAGGTCTTTATGGCTTGCTGATCGCTATGCTTCTGTTATTCGTAAAACCGTTGATGCCATAAGAAGTCTCTTTAAAAATAAACTGAAAGGAGGCAGACATGGATTCATATTTATTTGACCTGACACCGCAGCTTCTGCACGACGCTGTGCTCAGTATGATCGCAGTGTTCACCCTGTTTTTGATCGCGTCTCATTTTTTGTTTCAGCCGGTGCGCGACATGTTGCAAAAACGTCGCGAGAAGATCAAAGATGAGCTGGATGATGCAAAGCAGAATCAGGAGACGGCCCAGAGTCTGAAAGCAGAGTATGAAGAGAAGCTGAGAAATGTGGAAAAGGAAGCGGAAGAAATTTTAAGCGCTGCCAGAAAGAAAGCACTTGCAAACGAGGCTAAGATCATTGCAGAGGCCAAAGAGGAGGCTGCGCGGATCAGACAACGCGCCGAGACGGAGGCAGAACTGGAGAAAAAGAAGGCGGCGGATGATGTGAAAAAGGAGATGGTTTCCATTGCATCTCTCATGGCGGGCAAAGTAGTCGCCGCATCGATCGATGCCACGGTTCAGGACGGACTGATCGAGGAGACGTTGAAAGAAATAGGTGATACCACATGGCTAAGCTGATTTCCAAAACATACGGAGAAGCGCTTTTCGAGCTTGCCGTAGAAGAGAATAAAGTGGATTCCTTTATGGAGGAGATTCGTGTACTGCGGGAAATCCTTGCGGAGAACAAGGAGCTGGACCGCCTGATGAATCATCCGAAGATCACGAAGGAAGAAAAGACCCAGGTGATCAAAAATATATTTGAAGGAAGAATCGACAGTGAGCTGTTGGGATTCCTCTGTCTGATCATTGCAAAGGACCGCTATGGTGAGGCGGACAGTATTTTGCAGTATTTTCTGGATCAGGTGAAGGAGCTGAAAGGTATTGGAGTCGCCTATGTGACGACGCCGGAGGCTCTGAAGAAAGAGCAGAGGCAGCAGATTGCTGAAAAGTTGTTGAAGACAACAAAGTATCGACGGATGGAGATGCACTATTCCAGAGACAAGAGCCTGATCGGCGGCATGGTCATCCGCATCGGAGACAGAGTTGTGGACAGCAGCATCAAAACGAAGCTGGATGTGCTGCAAAAGCAGCTTATGAAAATACAGTTGGTATAAAAAACAGAAAGCAAGAAAGGTGCGTATAGATCTATGAATTTAAGACCAGAAGAAATCAGTGCGGTAATAAAGGATCAGATCAAGAGATATGCGTCAGAGCTGGAGGTATCCGATGTTGGTACCGTTATCCAGGTAGCTGACGGCATTGCTCGTGTGCACGGCCTGGAAAATGCAATGCAGGGGGAACTGCTGGAGTTCCCTGGGGAAATATATGGAATGGTGCTCAACCTGGAAGAGGATAACGTGGGCGCCGTTTTACTTGGCAGTCATAAAAATATCAATGAAGGCGATATTGTCAAGACGACCGGAAGGGTCGTGGAAGTTCCCGTAGGAGATGCAATGCTTGGCCGCGTCGTGAACGCTCTTGGTCAGCCCATCGACGGCAAAGGTCCGGTGCAGACAGATAAATACCGTAAGATCGAGAGAGTTGCTTCCGGTGTTATCACAAGAAAATCTGTGGATACCCCTTTGCAGACGGGAATCAAGGCCATCGACTCCATGGTACCGATCGGCAGAGGTCAGCGTGAGTTGATCATCGGTGACAGACAGACCGGTAAGACGGCCATTGCCATTGATACGATCATCAATCAAAAGGGGCAGAACGTAAAATGTATTTATGTAGCCATCGGTCAGAAAGCGTCTACAGTGGCAGGTATTGTCAAGACGTTGGAAGAGTTTGGGGCGATGAATTATACGACGGTCGTTGCGGCTACAGCCAGTGAGCTGGCTCCGCTGCAGTACATTGCGCCGTATTCCGGGTGCGCGATCGGAGAGGAATGGATGGAAAATGGAGAGGATGTTCTGATCATTTATGATGATTTGAGCAAACATGCCACGGCATACCGTACACTCTCTCTGCTTCTGAGACGTCCGCCAGGACGAGAGGCATATCCGGGTGACGTATTTTATCTGCATTCCAGACTGCTTGAGAGGGCGGCCAGAATGAGTGAAGAATATGGCGGTGGTTCTCTGACAGCGCTGCCGATCATTGAGACGCAGGCAGGCGATGTGTCCGCATATATTCCGACCAATGTCATCTCCATTACCGACGGTCAGATCTATTTGGAGACAGAGATGTTTAACGCCGGCTTCCGGCCAGCAGTCAATGCCGGCCTTTCCGTATCCCGTGTGGGCGGCGCCGCGCAGATCAAGGCGATGAAGAAGATCGCTGCTCCGATTCGTGTGGACTTGGCACAGTATCGTGAGCTTGCCGCATTTGCACAGTTCGGGTCCGAGCTGGACGCAGATACGAAGGAAAAGCTGGCACAGGGCGAAAGGATCAAAGAGATCCTCAAGCAGCCACAGTATAAGCCGATGCCGGTTGAATATCAGGTTATTATCATTTATGCGGCAACAAATAAATACCTGCTTGATGTGCCGGTAGATGAGATCACAAAGTTTGAGACAGATTTCTTTGAATTTTTAGATACAAAATATCCGGAGATTCCGGAGAGCATCAGAACAGAGCGGGTAATTTCCGATGAGACGGAGAAGCTGCTCCAGAAAGCGATTGCGGAATTTAAAAAGTAATGGAAAGGGTGATATGTTATGGCCTCGATGATAGACATAAAAAGACGTAAAGTCAGTATTCAGAGTACCCAGCAGATTACCAAAGCCATGAAGCTTGTTTCCACGGTTAAGCTCCAGAGGGCGAAAGGCCGTGCAGAACAGTCAAAAGCATATTTTGACTGTATGTATGAAACCGTTACATCTATGCTTGCAAAGACAGGTCACAGCGATCATCCATACTTGAAAGCAGGAGAAACCGGAAAAAAGGCAGTGATCGTCGTTACTTCGAACAGAGGCCTTGCAGGCGGTTATAATTCCAACGTGATCAAATTAGTCACCAAAGGGGATTTCAAAAAGGAAGATCTGGCGATCTATGCAGTGGGCAAGAAAGGACGTGACACCCTTGCCCGCTATGGGTATGAGATCAAAGGAGATTTTTCCGACATGATCGAGGAACCGCAATATCCTGATGCGGTACGTCTTGCCAATCAATTATTGGCGGCGTATGCGGACGGCGAGATCAATGAGATCTATCTGGCATACACCGTATTTAAAAATACGGTCAGCCATGTGCCGACGCTTTTGAAGCTGCTTCCGGTGGAAGCGGGGACAGAGCGCGATAAAGGCAGTGATGAGGAAAGACAGGTTCCGATGAACTTTGAGCCGGAGGACGACGAGGCGCTGGATCTGATCATTCCCAAATATGTGACGAGTCTGATCTATGGCGGCCTGGTAGAATCGGCGGCCAGCGAGAACGGTGCGAGAATGCAGGCAATGGATTCGGCAACGAGCAATGCTGAAGAAATGATCAACAACCTGACACTTCTGTATAACAGGGCAAGACAGGGCTCTATTACACAGGAATTGACGGAAATTATAGCTGGTGCGGAAGCGATCAGTTAATGGAGGAGTGAGATAGAAAATGGCAGAAGTAAACAGCGGAAAGATCACTCAGATCATCGGTGCTGTCCTGGATATTAAGTTCAGCGAGGGAAAACTTCCCGAGATCAACGAAGCGATCCGTATTCCGACGAAAGACGGCGGAAAACTGATCGTGGAAGTAGCACAGCATCTGGGTGACGACACAGTGAAATGTATTGCCATGGGTTCTACCGACGGCCTTGTGAGAGGGATGGAAGCGATTGCAACCGGAGGACCAATTACGGTGCCGGTCGGCGAAAATACGCTGGGACGTATTTTCAACGTGTTGGGAGAGCCTATTGATAATAAACCCGAGCCGACAGGCGTGGGACATGAACCGATTCACAGACCTGCTCCGGCATTTGAGGAACAGGCAACAGAGACGGAACTTCTGGAAACGGGAATCAAAGTCGTCGATCTGCTCTGCCCTTATCAGAAGGGTGGTAAGATTGGATTGTTCGGCGGTGCCGGTGTAGGAAAAACCGTGTTGATTCAGGAGCTGATTCGTAATATTGCGACAGAACACGGCGGATATTCCGTATTTACCGGTGTAGGAGAGCGAACGAGAGAAGGAAACGATCTTTATCATGAGATGCAGGAATCGGGCGTAATCGATAAAACGACAATGGTGTTTGGCCAGATGAACGAGCCGCCCGGAGCAAGAATGAGAGTCGGACTGACAGGACTGACGATGGCGGAGTACTTCCGGGATAAAGGCGGCAAGGATGTGCTGCTCTTTATTGACAATATTTTCCGTTTCACACAGGCTGGCTCCGAAGTGTCTGCATTGCTTGGGCGTATGCCCTCTGCCGTTGGTTATCAGCCGACGCTGCAGACGGAGATGGGCGCTCTGCAGGAGCGTATCACATCCACGAAAAACGGTTCCATCACGTCCGTACAGGCAGTCTATGTGCCGGCCGATGACTTAACGGACCCGGCTCCGGCAACGACTTTTGCGCATCTGGATGCGACGACTGTGTTGTCGCGTTCGATCGTGGAGCTTGGTATTTATCCGGCAGTTGATCCGTTGGAGTCCACATCGAGAATTCTTGACCCGCGTATCGTTGGAGAAGAGCATTATCAGGTAGCCCGCGGAGTACAGGAAATTCTGCAGAAGTACAAAGAGTTACAGGATATTATTGCCATTCTTGGTATGGATGAACTTTCAGAAGACGATAAACTGGTAGTAAGCAGGGCGAGAAAGGTGCAGAGATTTTTGTCTCAGCCATTCTTCGTGGCAGGACAGTTTACCGGTCTGGAAGGAAAGTATGTGCCGATTAATGAGACAATTCGTGGTTTCAGAGAGATCATTGAAGGAAAACATGATGATATTCCGGAAAGCCATTTCCTGAACGCAGGAACGATTGATGATGTATTAGCCCGCGTGAAGTAAGGGGTGAGCATATGGCAGAAGGAAATAAATTTCTATTAAAGATCATAACTCCGGACAGAGTCTTTTATGAAGGGGAAGCCTCGATGGTGGAATTTAATACGACCGAAGGCGAGATTGGTATCTACAAAGAGCATGTACCGACGACAGTTATTGTAGCCCCTGGTATTCTGACAATTACGGAGGAAAGTGATAAGAAAGAGGCAGCACTTCATGCCGGCTTTGCAGAGATTCTCCAGGATAAAGTGACGATCATGGCAGAGATTGTCGAATGGCCGAGCGAGATCGATGTGGAGAGAGCGGAAGAAGCTCGCCATAGAGCGGAAGAACGTTTGAACTCAAAAACACCGGAGACGGATGTGATGAGGGCGGAGACTGCTCTGCAGCGAGCGATTGCACGTATTAATGTAGTTAAATAAAATATATTATAATATAATTTATGAGAACCGGGCAGACAATATTATATCTGTCCGGTTTCTTAAATTTTTATATAAATAATATTTCTTAAATTTTAACTTAATATTATATAAAAACTGTGCAGTTACTGTGCGATATCTCATTTTTCCAGTAGATAACCTTCGATGTGAAAGTAAAAAATGGTGTCATCCTGTTTATCATATTCAAAACGGAGCTTGTGGAAGACAAGTGTATGAGAAGCATCAATTTGATAGCGATTGTTATTTATGAAATAGTCATAGATTTCATCGTTCTCATCAGCCTGTTTCCTGTAATGTTCAAGAATTTCGGACAGATTAACCGTAAACTGAGGTTTGTCAACAGGGAGAATCGCATAATTCTCCAAGTCATAGGAAAGCTCGCCATTTTCATCCGTAACGGCCCGACCGTATTCAGAGATACGAAAGTGGGAGCAGTAATGGAACCCGGAGACATCAAACGGCGAGTCCTCCGTTGATGCGGAGTATATGACAGTGGAAGAGATGATATTCCTGTTACCAAACAGAGCCAGCCTGTCCTGGGAGGACTTTGGCAGACTCTCAAGGTACTGGCTGCCATAGTAGTCATACTTGAGATAATAATAAGCGCCATAAGTGCGTTCGTGGACATCGAGATATGTTTCCGTGCCTGCCAGGATCTCTTGCTGTTCTGCTTCCGGGAGATAAAGATAATGTTCCGCTGTCTTTTTCTGGCTGAGATAGGAAAGGTAAGAGACATTGACATAAGGCATACAGCCGAAAACGAGGAAAAAAACAGGCATAACCAGGAAAAGCAGATGGAGTGCATGGCGTTTCCGGTGATAGAGAAACAAAACGAGGCATTCAAAAAGCAGGAAGATAACGGCAATACAGCGCACAGGTGTCAGGCCGTTTTCATAGATGCGGACTCCGATTGAATACCCTTGCAATGGTAAAAAAGGCAGGAACAAACAGGGAAGCCATCTGGTAATCCGCAGAAGCGGGTTCTTGTTCCGGTAAAAACTGTTCATAATGCAGACAGGGAATGCCATGACGAACAATCCTGCGGCGATCCGGAAGATCGCATTGGAGGGAATATCCCGAAGGATCAGTATCTTAAGGAGGTAGGCGTAAATAACCACATAGGTAAAAATGGTGATTACAGGCAGTATGTATCTGATCAAAGCGCTGGTAATCATGTTATCATCCGGAGTCTCCGGATAGAGAGCAAGAAGAAAGGAAGACATATAATACAGACCAAATAAAAGCATCTGTGTACTGATAACAATATTAAAATCTAAATTAAATAATTGTGATAAAATAGACGTAATAATAGAACTTCCGATCAAAAGCACAAAATAAAAAATGTGGTATCGTATTGCGCGGCTGAAGATGCGTGTGAGATATTCTTCCAGAGAACATGCCAGCCTTTTATGACAGAAGTAAATGGCAATAAAGAACAGAATAAAAAAGTAAGATGGACAATAACGTGTAAAGAAAGTGTCTGTCAAGTTTGTTTCAGATTGACCCTTATCTTCATACACGAGTAATAATGTCATGAAGGCAGGCAAAAGAGTATTCAAGGCTAACAGTAAATAGTAATTAAAACAGCGTTTTTTTTTCAGAAAATAAGCCTCAAGCGGAAAACTGCCGGACCCATACAAAAAAATAAATAATAAAATATAGATTGAATTATCTGAAATTTCTGAATCTGCAATATTTGCAGCTCCAATGAGGATCAGTGTAAAAAGCCACAGAGTGCCCAAAGTAACCGGAAAATGGCGATAACTTTGAAAACGACAAAGAATTGTTTTCAAAGACCATTTTTCTGATTCGGGCGATGGGGAAATCAGTGTCATAGGAAAACTCCTTTCTATGCAATAAACTCAAGAATGCCAATTATATGAAGGTTCCATATAGAGTATATCACATCAGACACTGCTAGATAAAAATTTAAAAAAATCTTAGGAAATGTAGATAGAAAATACTGGTTGTCCTTTTTAATGAAACAAAGTAAAATAGAAAGGAAACTAAAAAACTGGCAGGATGTGGAAAAGGACTGGAAGACATATGGAACGGCTGAGAAGTTTAATAGAACAGAGTGTGCGGGATGGTCTGTATCAGATCGTACTCAGCAATCCCCGGACAAAGGGCGGAACACAGAAAGTAAAAATACGCCCTGTCATGTTGAAAGAGCAGCTCTGTTTTCAGGAGAGTCGTTTTGAAGGAACGAAAGTATATCATACCAACAAAAAGGAAACAGAATTAATATCTGGCGTTATTGAATTGGCACAGAGCGATTTCCGGCAACTGGAAATCCGCACGAGAGGCTGGCAGGCTACGGCGCTGATCGGCAAAAAAGGCAATCTGACAATCAGAAAGAAACGTATGGAAGCTACACTCGATCCAGTGCTCATTCATAACAGAAAGAAAAATTATATCTTAGAGGAAAACACGCCGGTAGCCTTTCTCCAGGATTTGGGTGTACAGAGTACAGAAGGGAAAATAATTAAAAGTAAATTTGATAAATTTAGACAAATTAACCGCTTTTTAGAGTACATTGCGGATATTTTGCCATATCTGCCAAAAGAACGGACTGTGCGCATCGTAGATTTTGGTTGTGGAAAGTCTTATCTGACATTTGCCATGTATTATTATCTGCATGTTTTAAAACAATATGATGTGGAGATTATTGGCCTTGACTTAAAACAGGATATAATTTCTAGGTGTCGTCAGTTGAGTGAAAAATATGGTTACGATGGACTTCATTTTTATCAGGGTGACATTCAGAGTTATCAGGGGAAGGAGCAGATAGACATGGTAGTGACATTACATGCCTGTGACACTGCCACGGATCATGCCCTGAATCAGGCGGTAAAGTGGAACGCCCGTGTGATTTTGTCAGTACCCTGTTGTCAGCATGAACTGAATGGACAAATCCGGTGTGGCGAATTGGATAGTCTGTTTTCTTATGGACTGATCAGAGAGCGGACGGCGGCGCTGTTTACGGACGCTCTGCGCGGAGAGCTTATGGAGGCGCAGGGATATGATACACAGATACTGGAATTTATTGATATGGAACATACGCCTAAAAATATTATGCTCCGCTGCATCAGACGCAGCCGGGGAGATGACAACGAAACGGAACGAAAGTATCGCCGCCGCAAAAGGGCACAGATTGGAGAACTGATGGAATTTCTTCATGTGCAGCCCACATTGGCAGAACTTTTACAGAAGTATTGATTGGAGTAACAATTTATGAAAAAAGTAGTGTTGCAAAGTGTCATATGGATATTCACTTTTCTTCTTTCTCTATTTATTATCAGCAGCCTTATGAATCAGGGAAATACGGATATGACAGTGGAAATGGGGAAAGCGACGCTTCCGCTTGTGTATATGAGCCAGGGAAGTGATAAGATTAACTGTCTGCATGGATATATAAGGGAAATGCAGGGCAGCACGATGCGGGAGACGA
This sequence comes from Lachnospiraceae bacterium JLR.KK008, assembly GCA_037015955.1. Taxonomy (NCBI): domain Bacteria; kingdom Bacillati; phylum Bacillota; class Clostridia; order Lachnospirales; family Lachnospiraceae; species Lachnospiraceae bacterium JLR.KK008. The sequence goes on along the minus strand of CP143548.1, from coordinate 2,969,854 downwards.
TCACGCCGCTTGGCCAGGGCAGAAAACTGGACATTACGATCGAGAAAATGGGCAGCGCGGTGAAAAACCTGCGGTTTGAAGTGAGAAGTGTGGACGGGGAGAGACTCGTGGAGGCGACAGACATCAGCCAATACCACGAGGAGGGGGACCTGATTACCGCAACAATCACGATTAAGGATCTGATCGAAGAACAGATTGAATATAATCTGATCCTTTTACTGGAAGACGGAGAAGGCAGGACGATTCGTTATTATACGAGAATTGTAGCGGCAGATGAGTATCATGTAAAAGAGAAACTGGATTTTGTTAAGGATTTTCATAACAGGAGTTATGATAAAGAAGCTGCACAGACGCTCACGAAATATCTGGAATCAAATTCCGAGGGGAACAACAGTACCTACAGTCATGTTGATATTCACAGCAGTTATCAGCAGATTACCTGGGGGGACCTGAAGGTAAAGGAAGAGCTGGAGCCTGTTTATTCTATCAAGGAGCTGGGGCCGTCCATTGCCAATATGACTGTGTCATACATGGTAAGCATCGGAGACGATGACAAAACCAAAAGGTTTTATAATGTCGTGGAATACTATCGGCTCCGATATACGGAGGAGCGAATTTATCTGTTGGATTATCAGAGAGACATGAGTGAAATATTCAAGCAGAATACCGTCGATGTGTTTGCCAACAACAAGATTATGCTTGGCATTAACGATGCCGATGTGGAGATGGCGGAAAGCGACGGCGGCAATGTGCTGGCCTTTGTCAATGAGAACCGATTATTCAGCTATAATGTGAGCGGCAATAAGCTCGCTTACCTGTTTGGATTTTATGACAGGGAAAATGCGGACAACAGAACGCTATATCCGGCTCACGGTATCAAAATATTAAATGTAGATGAAACAGATAACGTACAATTTCTTGTTTATGGGTATATGAACCGGGGCAAGCATGAGGGAGAGGTAGGGATACAGGTTTCCTATTATAACAGTATGTTAAATACGATAGAGGAACAGGTATTTATTCCTGACAGCCGTTCTTATGACAGAGTTAAAGCGGACATGGAGCAACTTTCCTATGTGGACAATGACAATCATCTGTATGTGATGCTGTCGGGAAATGTATATGAGATCAATCTGGAAAGCAAAAATTACAGAACGATTGTTACTGATTTGCAGGAAGAGTCGTATAAAATATCGGACAGCAACCGTATGATCGTATGGAAGAGCGGAGAGAAGACTGAGAGCAGTGAATTGACATTGTTAAATCTCAGTTCAAAAAAACAGACGAAGATGAGCCAGGGGAATAACATTGTGCTGTCTCCGCTTGGATTTATGGGAGAGGATCTGATCTATGGAATGACACGAGTGTCAGATATAGAAAAAGACCGCAGCGGTGAAATCATTGTGCCGATGTATGAGATCCGAATCCAGAATGAAAATGATGAAATCCTGAAAAAGTATAGCGAGAGAGGGATCTATGTGGTAAGCGCTGAGATCAGAGACAACCAGATCAATCTGCAGCGCGTAGAAAAAGATGAACTGACATCGCAGTATATTCCGGCCAGGGAAGACCAGATTATGAACAACGAAGAGGTAGAGACAGGTGACAACACGATCGAAACGGCGTTGACGGAGGAATTTGAGACAGTTGTGCAGATTGCAGTCAAGAAAACGATCGACAAGAAAAGCATGAAGTTTTTGACGCCGAAAGAGGTATTATACGAGGGCGGGAGAGAGGTTATAATCAACGCCGAGGAGACTGATACGGAGCACTATTATGTCTACGGGATTCGTGACATTGAAGGGATATATACGGATGCAGGCAATGCAGTGACTAAGGGCAGTGAAATATCCGGAATCGTTGTCAATGACGCGGGTGCACATGTATGGAAGGCGGGAGACCGCAGTATTAAAAATCAGATTATGAAAATAACCGGTGAGGCTGCAGACGAAGAGAGAAACAGCTTAGCCGTTTGCCTGGATACAATCCTGGCATATGAGGGAGTGGCGAGAAATACGGCATATATGCTGCAGCGCGGAATGACGGCTGTGGAAATATTGAAGACCAATCTGCCGGAGGCACAGATTCTGGAATTGTCAGGGTGCTCCCTGAACGCGGTTTTGTATTATGTAAACCGGGACATTCCGGTACTGGCAACTTTGAATGATGGAAATGCGGTACTGATCGTTGGCTTTAACGAGCTGAATACCGTTCTCATGGACCCTCTGACCGGCGAAGTGTACAAAAAAGGAATCAATGACTCCACGCAGTGGTTCGAAGAGAACGGCAACAGCTTTATTACCTATGTGCCAAGAACATAACTTATGTTATTTAACTAAAGATGTGACTTGCATATTTGCGGATAGCAAAAAAGAGAATCATTCCGAGAATCCCACAGGAAATAATCTCGCCTGCGCCAACGGTAATTACCAAATACCACCAGGCATCGGTCAGTCCATAGCCATACGGAGAGGTCAGCACATAGGGCACGATCAGAGCGTTGGCTACGATTGTCGGCAGGGGAATCAAAAAAGGGTGCCTGCGCAGAATACGGGCGCCCAGAGCACCGATAAGAGTTGCCAGACTTCCCATGATGATGTCAAGAATACAACATCCGGTCAGCAGATTGCTCAGAAGGCAACCGATGGCAAGGCCGGGAACTGCGGCAGAAGTAAATGCGGGGAAAATAGCGAGCATCTCTGAGAGACGCACCTGAATGGCGCCGGAGGCCAGGCCAAAGGCATTGGCGATAAATGTCAGCACCACATAGAGAGCAGCGATCATAGCTGCCCGTGTGAGGAACAATACGTTTTTACTTTTCATTTTTTTCTCCTTTAGTTTTGTTTTGCGTCAGGAAGGTCTCGAACTGACGTTGATCATATAGAGAACCCTGATTTTATGGGTCTTTCCGAAAACCTATTATACAGAGAATTGAGGAAAAGTCAAGGTCTGACTCCATTTTCTCAGACAGTGGGTAAAGGGCGTGTGTGTCCTTGTCCACTGAGGGTAAGGAATGCTGATTTAGAATTTCCATTGTGAAAACAAGCACCATTTGGTCAGTTCTTTCATATATTTAAGATAGAACGAAAAACGAGATGAGAGTAGCACATATATGGAAGAAAAAGGAAGACCTGCCGTCAACAAATTCGTCAATACATGCAGTTTTGCAGGCGTGAAGCCGATCATGGTGGATCTGCCTTATCCGTCGATTCAGGTATGTGGACCGAATCAAACGTTTGCCAATCTGCTCAGCGTCGACTACTGCGGCGCAGTGTCGGAACTGTCTGCAATCACTCAATATATCAACAATGAAAACCGCATGTCCTGTGAGAAATGTCCGCTGGTGAAGACGATACTGGGAATTGCCATGGCAGAGATGATGCACTTGCAAAAATTAGGGGAACTGATTTATCTGCTCGGAGGTACGATCGACTATACGGCGATCGAATGCGATGGCAGACGCAGAATGTGGACACCGAAATATATTACGATACCGGAAGACATCAGAAAAATGCTGCTGGCCGACATAGATGCCGAGAAAGCGGCGATCAGCCAGTATCAGATGCACATGAAAATGATCAACGACCAATATGTGAACGCAGTGTTGGCAAGAATTATCAAAGATGAAGAGTATCATATCATGCTGCTACAGACATTACTCAAAGAAGGATAAGGATTCATTTCTGATACCGTTTTCCATACGCCATTGCCTTGGGGAAAGCTGGTAGACACTCTTGAATGCCCGGGAGAAGTGCAGTTGGTTGGGATAACCGACTGCATTTCCAATGTCTGCAATGGATAGCGTCGTCAGTCTGAGAAGCTCCGCAGCTTTTGTCATCCGATATGCGATCAAAAATTCCTGCGGTGACCTGCCGACATGTTTGTGAAAAATCTTGCCGAAATAGCTGCGGTTTAAGCCGCAGGCGGCTGCAATATCCTCCACGGTAATGGAATTTTGAAAATTTTGCTCAATAAATGTGATTGCTTCTTTAATATAAAAATCACATAATTTATTGCGCGGCGCAAACAGTTGAGCGCTGGAGCGGGACAGGTAGTCAAGAAAAAGATAGAGATGTCCGATCAGGTGAAAGGGAGAGCTGTCTTTATGATTTACAATGTACATCATTTCAGAAGCCATCTCTTCTTTGATGTCGCTGAATTTCGCATGATAAACCGGTTCATTTACGGACAAGCCGGCCCGTTCCACTGCTTCTCTGGCCCGCAAACCGTCAAATTCGAGCCACACATATTCCCAGGGGAGATTTTCCGAGGCGACATAAGTGGAGATCTGGTCGGGAAAGAGCATAAATCCCTGTCCGCTTCTGATCTGATATACCTGACTGATTCCCTTGGCATCTTGTGCGGTCAACGTTCCTGTACCGGATATTACATAGTGAAAAAGGTAATGATTGCGGGCGGCTGGTCCATAAAGATGAGCCGGTTTACATTGTTCCCATCCAAACTGATATAAGCCTAAATCGACAAAATTTTCACTGGGAAAAACGGAAAAAATAAGATCTTGCATGGCCTTACCTCCCTCACGTTTGTTGATTATAGCACTTCATATACCAAAATGCTAGACGATTTTCAAATAGTATGGAAAAAATAGCATAAAGATATAAAAGTGGCTGAATACGGGCATTTACAGGACGCATAATGGTAAGTTAGACTATAAATGGCGAAAGAGATTGTGAACGGAGCCAAAAAACAAAAGGAGTGGTGCATGAATGATGGATGAACTGTGGTGGAAACAGGCAGTAATTTATCAGATATATCCCCGCAGCTTTTACGACAGCAATGGTGACGGCATAGGAGATCTGAAAGGGGTCATACAAAAGCTGGAGTATTTGCAAAATCTGGGGATACAGGCGATCTGGCTGTCGCCGGTCTGCTGCTCACCTCAGGACGACAACGGATATGATATTTCCAATTATCAGGACATCGATCCGCTGTTTGGCAGTCTGGAAGATATGGATGAGCTGATCCGTCAGGCATCGACACGCGGCATACGGATCATTCTGGACTTGGTGTTGAATCATACTTCTGATGAACATCCGTGGTTTTTGAAGGCAAAGCAGAGCCGGGATAACCCTTACCATGCGTACTATGTGTGGCGGGATGGTGAAGAGGGAACGCCGCCCAGCGACCTGAAAGCCAGCTTTGGCGGTTCCGCATGGGAATGGGTGCCGGAATGCGGACAGTACTATCTGCATCAGTTCTCGGTGAAACAACCGGATCTGAACTGGGAGAATCCACAAGTGAGAAAAGAGATCTATCAAATGATCCGCTGGTGGACAGAAAGAGGGATCGGAGGTTTTCGTCTGGATGTTATTGACCTGATCGCCAAAGAACCTGACAGAGGCGTGATGGCGGAGGGAAAACAGCTTCACGAGTACTTAAAGGAGATGAGCCGGGAAGTTTTTGCAGGAAACCACCTGATCACTGTGGGAGAAGCGTGGAGTGCAACTCCCGAACGGGCATTTCTGTACAGTAACCCGGACGGCAGTGAACTCTCGATGGTCTTTCAGTTCGAACACATTCTTCTGGATCAACAACCGGACGGAGAAAAGTGGGATCTGGCGCCGTTGCCTTTTGTCGAATTTAAAAAGACGCTTGCCAAATGGCAGACGCAATTATACCAGAAGGGCTGGAACAGTCTCTTTTTCAGCAATCACGATCTGCCAAGATCAGTATCCCGTTTTGGGGATGACGGAGAGTACAGGGAAAAATCCGCGAAAATGCTGGCACTGTGTCTGCATGGAATGCAGGGAACGCCTTATGTTTACCAGGGGGAGGAACTTGGCATGACAAATGTCAGGTTTGATATTAGTGAATACAGGGACATCGAACTGCTGAATATGTATCGGGAGCGCAGGCAGGCAGGCTATCCGGAGGAGGAAATCATGGAGTCTGTCTATGCAAAAGGACGTGACAACGCCCGCACGCCGATGCAGTGGAACGGAGGGGAACATGCAGGCTTTACGAGCGGGACGCCGTGGATACGCGTAAATCCGAATTATACGGATGTAAACGTGGAGCGGCAGATGGCGGACGAAGATTCCGTTTTTCATTTTTACAGAAAACTGATCGCGCTGCGAAAGAGGGAAAAGGTGCTGACTGACGGCAGATTTACACTTTTGCTGCCGGAGGATCCGGATATATTTGCTTATATCCGTGAAAATGAGACAGACAGACTTTTGGTGATCTGCAATTTTACATCACAGGCAGTGCGGTATACGCTTTCGGAGAACTGGGAAGAGGCGGAAGTGCTGCTGAGCAATGAAAAACTAAAATTTTTTCAGGGAATCTTGCAGCCATATGAAGCATATATGGTAGTCAAGAGAAAGGAGGATGTACAATGAAAAGACGATGGAAGACATCTGCGGTACTGTGCATGTCCGCCGTCATAGCGGCGTCGGCTGCACTGTCAGGATGCGGCGCCGAAAATGCTGACGGGAAAGTAAGGGTGGAGATCGTGCAGTACAAACCGGAGGCTGTCAAGGCATTTGAACAACTGGAGGAGAAGTTCAACGCGACACACGATGATATTGAGCTGGTGATCGATTCTCCGAATGATGCAATGACGATCATTAAGACCAGATTTATCAGAGAGGACTATCCGGATATTATCGGTATCGGCGGAGACATTAACTATTCTAACTTTTTGGACTCGGATATGTTAATGGATATATCGGACTATGAAGGATTGAAAGATATTAAGGAGTCATATTTGAGAACGGCCAAGGAGCTGGAGTTTATTCCGTACGACGGAGTATATGCGGTACCTTATATGGCAAATGCGGCCGGTGTACTCTATAATAAGGATATTTTTGATGAACATGGATGGACGATTCCGACAACACTGGATGAATTTTATCAACTGTGCAGCGATATTCAGGCAGCAGGAATCCAGCCGTTGTATTTCGGATTCAAGGATACATGGACGTGTCTGGCACCCTGGAATGCGATCTGCGTTGACGTAGCGCCGTCAGATACCTGTTCCCAGGTCAATTCCGGTAAGGCAAAGTTTGCGGATGCTTACCGTCCGGTAGCGGAGATTACGAAATCCCTGCTTCCGTATGCACAGAGTGATCCGTTTGCCTACAGCTATAATGACGCATGTACCGCATTCGCAAGAGGGGAATCCGCGATGTATGTGATCGGCAGCTATGCCGTTCCGCAGATCAAATCTGTCAATCCGGATATCAATATCGACTCTTTTGTATTCCCGGGCAGCAATAATCCGGAAGAGAATCTTCTCAACTCCGGTAACGATCTTCAGTGGTCAGTGATGGCAGGCTGTGAAAATATAGAAGCGGTCTATGAAGTATTGGACTTCCTGTATGAGGATGAAAATATTCAGATCTATCTGGACGATCAAAGCGCGGTGCCGTGTAAGAAGGGCGATTTCGTACTTCCGCCTATGCTTGATGGCATGAAAGAATATATTGAAAACGACCGTATGGCAGACTATCAGGATCATCATTATCCGGCTGAAATGGCGGTAGACGCTATGATCCAGACGTTTTTGATGGATGAGAGTGATAGCAGCGTAGATACATTTTTGCAGAAATTTGATGCGGAATGGGCGAGATATAACAGAGACCTGATCGCAAAAGTGCAGAAATTCTACAGCGAACATCCGGAAAAGATGACAGAAGGGAGCGAGGATTGATGATTTCAAAAGGTGCACAAGACAGAAAAAGAACATTTATGATCATTACGATCGTAGCAGTGGCGCTGTTCTTCTGCTTTAATACGCTGCCGCTGATCAAAGGGTTTATGTACAGCTTTACAAATTTCAAGGGTTATGGTTCCTATGAGTGGGTAGGTATGAGAAACTATGCAGACCTTGTAGGAGACGCCAGAGTCGGCAAATCCTATCTGTTCACATTTAAGTATGCCGTAGTGGGTACCATCATCACCAATATTATCAGTTTGCTGCTTGCACTGGGACTGAATGGCAAGATCAAGGGAAAGAGCGTAATGCGCGGCGTCTACTTCATTCCAAACGTGCTGGGGGGGCTTGTCATTGGCTATATCTTCAGTTTCTTCTTTACATATGTGCTTCCGGTTATCGGACAGAGCATGGGGATCGAAGCGATCAGCAGCAGTATGCTTTCCAGTACAGATAAGGCATGGATCGCGATTGTTGTCGTTGGATGCTGGCAGGCAATCGCTATGAACACGATCATTTATATTTCCGGTTTGCAGACAGTTCCGGAGGATGTATACGAGGCGGGTGCCATCGACGGCGTAACAGGCTGGAAACAGTTTAAGAGCCTTACATTCCCGCTGATCATCCCATTTTTCAGTATCAACATGGTACTGTGCATGAAGAACTTCCTGATGGTATTCGATCAGGTCATGGCTCTCACAAAGGGTGGTCCTTCCCAGAGTACGGAGTCGATCTCCTACCTGATCTACAATAACGGTATGAGCGGCGGACAGTTCGGATTCCAGAGTGCGAATGCCTTTGTATTCTTTGTCGTGATCGTTGCAATCTCTGTCATTCAGATGACAGCTACTGGTAAGAAGGAGGAACAGCTGTGATGAAAAAGCATAATAAACAGACAGCAGCCGTAAATTGGCCGGTTACTATTTTGCTGATTCTCGGATGCATTACGATATTCTTTCCTTTATATATGGCTGTAATCATCGCTTTCAAGCAGCCTACGGAAATGACAAACGATATTGCCGGAGCGCTTGCATTTCCGGCACAGTGGAGTTTCGCGAACTTTTCGGAGGCAATGCGTGTGACTGATTTCTGGAATTCGCTTGGTAACAGCCTTCTGCTGACAATGGCAACGGTGGTAATCGCGATTGTCATTCATGGTCTGGCAGGCTATGCGATCGGTCGCAGCATGATCAGAAGCAAGACTTACAATGTAATCTATCTGTATATCGTGAGCGGTATGTTTGTTCCTTTTGCAATTTTGATGATGCCTCTAGTAAAACAGACGGCGCAGATGGGCATCGCCAACAGACTGGGGGTTATCCTGCTGTATGTCGTATTTTACATGCCATTGAACATGATGCTCTACAAAGGGTATTTGACGAATATTCCGATCGCCCTGGAAGAGGCGGCGCGTGTGGACGGCGCTTCCACCTGGCGGACATACTGGTCGATCGTATTCCCGATCATGAAGCCGATGCACGCAACCGTTGCGGTACTGACGGCTATGAGCACATGGAACGATGTTATGACACCGCTTGTCATTATGTCCGGTACCGGAAAAAATACGCTGCCGCTGGCACAGCTGAATTTCCAGACACAGTTTGGTACAAACTATAACCTGGCATTCGCTTCTTACCTGTTGGCATTGATTCCGATCCTTTTATTCTATATTATCTGCCAGAAACAGATCTTGAACGGTGTTGTAAACGGAGCCGTAAAATAGTAATATTATTAAGACAGTAAGAATGATTGAAAGACAGAACAGATTTGATATGTGAGAGGGCAATCATATGGCAATCAGTATTAATGAGAAAGACAAGATATTTACGCTGCATACCACAAAGAGCACATACCAAATGAAAGTAGACAAATACCGAAATTTGCTGCATACGTATTTTGGTGTCCGTGCCCAGGGAACCGATTTTTCGTATCTGATCGTTCCGGCTGACCATGGTTTTTCCGGTCAGCCGGCAGAGGCAGGAGACGAGAGAACGTATTCTATGGATTGTTACCCTCTGGAATATCCGGTGCATGGGAACGGAGATTATCGGATCAAGGCATTGAAAGCCGGAATATCCGGACAGGTTCCCGCACTGGATCTTCGTTATCACTCACATAAGATAACTAAGGGGAAATATGGACTACAGGGATTGCCGGCAATGTTTGAGGCACAAGAAGACAGTGCGGAGACATTGGAGGTCGTCCTCAAAGATTTATATGAAGAGATCTATGTTACATTGCTCTATGGAGTGTTGGAGAAAGCCAATGTGATCACACGCACGGCGGTTATCTATAACAGAGGAAAAGCACCGCTGCATATTCACCGCGCCATGAGCTTCGCACTGGATTTTTTGGAAAATGATAAAGAACTGATTCATTTTTATGGCAAGCATCAATGGGAAAGACAATTTGAGCGGACCAAACTGATGCACGGCATCTCGGAAGTATCGAGTATGCGGGGGATGTCCAGCCATCAGCACAATCCTTTTGTGATCCTCTGTGATAAAGATGCGACAGAGGACTACGGGAAATGCTATGGCATCTCTCTGCTGTACAGCGGTGGTTTCCGCATTCAGACAGAAGTTGATCAGCTGGATCAGGTGCGCATCGCAGGTGGTATCGACGATGACGAGTTTGAATGGATTCTCGAACAGGGAGAATCTTTCATCACACCGGAGGCTGTTCTTTGCTTCACAGACAGAGGGCTGACCGATCTGTCGCACGATATTACCGATGCGTATGAGACGAGCCTGATCAGGAGCAGCTGGAAAAATAAAAGACGTCCGATTCTTGTAAACAACTGGGAAGCGACTTATTTTGAATTTAACGGAGAGAAACTTTTGGAGATTGCCAGACAGGCACGGGCTATCGGGCTTGACATGCTTGTGCTGGATGACGGCTGGTTTGGGAAACGGGATGATGACAATTCCGGCCTTGGGGACTGGCAGGTCAACGAACGTAAACTCGGCTGTTCTCTGAAGGAACTGGTGGACGAGGTCAGGAAGCTGGGGCTTATGTTCGGCATCTGGGTAGAGTTTGAGATGGTTTCGGAGGACAGTGAGCTGTACCGCAATCATCCAGACTGGGTGATGGTCATTCCTGACAGAGACCCGGTACGCTCCAGAAATCAACTGGTGCTTGATCTGTCCAGAAGAGATGTGATCGCATATCTGCGGGATGCCATCGACACTGTCCTGCAGTCGGCAGACATCAGCTATATGAAATGGGACGTGAACAGAAGTCTGGAAAATGTTTTCAGCGGTTATGCGCCGTCGCTAAGTCAGGGCGCAGTGAGATACCGCTATGTATTAGGGTTGTATGAGTTATTGGAGTATGTGACGCAGCGCTATCCGGATGTATTGCTGGAGGGCTGCTGTGGCGGAGGCGGACGGTTTGATGCAGGGATGCTGTATTATACGCCGCAGATCTGGTGCAGTGACAACACGGATGCTATCGAACGGCTCCGCATTCATTATGGAACTTCTTTCGGCTATCCGATGTCGGCCGTGGCGGCTCATGTGTCCGTCTGCCCGAATCATCAAAATGGCAGAATCACGCCTTTTAAGACTCGTGGTATCTGTGCGATGCAGGGGGCATTTGGATATGAGCTTGACCTGAATCATCTGTCTGCGGAAGAGCTGGAAGAAGCAAAGGAGCAGGCTGATTTTTACAGAAAACATCATGGGCTGTTCCAGAGCGGCGACTATTACCGTTTGTCTTCGCCTTATGAAAATCATGATTTTACCGCTTGGAGTTATGTGTCAAAAGACAAGTCAAAAGTTTCCCTGAGCGTGATCTTTACAGATCTGCATGGAAATCCAAAGCCTCTGCGTGTAAAACTGAAGGGGCTTGAGGCGGAAGCTGTCTACAGGCTTGGTGATGCGGAGTATACGGGAGATGCGCTTATGGCGGCAGGCGTGGTATTGCCCATACCGGAGTGCGAATATGATTCCTGGTTTGCCTTGATAGAGAAATTGTAATATAATGGTAAAAACGTCTGATGGGGGCCATATTATGTTAAAAAATCAGGAAAAAATTTACAGAGAACGATATGACAGACATTTTGACGAATTAAAATGGCTGTACATGGAGCTGTATGATAATGATGGAATGTTCGCGGAATTGTGTGAAAATATGCACAGTTTTTATGAGGACAGAAATCAGGATCTGCATACGTTAGACAGGAAGAGAGAGGAAGATCCCAACTGGTATAAAAGCAATGATATGTTGGGGATGATGTTTTATATTGACAATTTCGGCGGTACAATCAAAGGGGTCCAGGATAAGCTCGATTATATCGAGAAGTGCAATGTGAATTATATTCACCTTATGCCTTTTCTGGAGACGGTAGAGGGAAGGTCAGACGGTGGATATGCGGTGGCTGATTTCCGGAAAGTACAGGAAAAGCTGGGGACGATGGAAGATCTGGAGGCTCTGACAGAGAAATGCCATCGAAAAAATATCAATGTCTGCATGGATTTTGTGATGAATCACACATCAGAGGATCACAGATGGGCGAAGCGGGCCAGACAGGGTGAGGGGGAATACATGAGCCGGTATTTCTTCTATGATAATGACCAGATCCCAAACTGGTATGAAGAGACGGTACCGCAAGTGTTTCCGACAACTGCCCCGGGCAATTTCACCTGGCTGCCGGAAATTGGGCATTATGTGATGACGACTTTCTATCCTTATCAGTGGGATCTGAATTATCGCAATCCGCGGGTGTTCAACGAGATGATGTACAACTTCCTGTATCTGGCTAACCGGGGCGTGGACATCATCCGTATTGACGCTGTGCCATATATTTGGAAACAGTTGGGGACACAGTGCAGGAACTTGCCGCAGGTACATACGATCGTCCGCATGATGCGTATGATCGGCGAGATTGTCTGCCCGGGCATTCTGCTTCTGGGCGAGGTCGTGATGGAGCCGGAGAAAGTAGTGCCTTATTTCGGAACGGTCGAGAAACCGGAATGCCATATGCTGTATAATGTGACGACGATGGCGACTACCTGGCATACGGTGGCGGCGAGAGACGTACGTCTGTTAAAAAAACAGTTGGATATTGTAAATTCTCTGCCGAAAGATTATGTATTCCTCAATTATCTGCGGTGTCATGATGATATAGGCTGGGGTCTGGATTATGGCACTCTGATGACAGAGGGGATCGGAGAGGTCTCCCATAAAAAGTATCTGAATGATTATTTCCGTGGCTATACGGGCAGCAGCAACAGCCGGGGAGAACTTTATAATGAGGACCTGGTGACGGGCGATGCGAGATTTTGCGGAACGACTGCTTCCATGTGCGGCATTGAGCGGGCGCAGTCCGAGCACAACGAGGCAATGATGAAAAGCGCCATACAGATGGATGTGATGCTTCATGCTTATATGTTTATGCAGTCAGGGATTCCGGTCCTTTACAGTGGAGATGAGATCGGACAGCTCAATGATTACAGCTACAGGGAGGATCCTGCCAAGGAGGCGGATTCCAGATACCTGCACCGTGGTGCGATGAACTGGAAGCTGGCGGAAAATATTACCGACCTGATGACTGTGCAGGGGCAGTTGTTCCAGAGGCTTGGCCAACTGGAAGAGATACGAAAGAGGGAGCGTGTCTTTGTGACAGACGCTGCCACATGGACGGTCGAGACCTGGGAGCCGGGCGTGCTCTGCATCTGCCGGGCATATGGCGGGGAGAAAGTTATCGGATTGTTTAACTTTAGCGAGTATGACAAGACGGCATGGATTAACGAGACCGACGGGGATTATAAAGATATGCTTACCGGTTCTGTGATCGGTCAGGCCAGTGGCGTCAATATTCCCGGTTATGGGTTTTATTATCTGAAGAGAGTGGAAGAAAAATAATAGATACGAGGTAAGCCGTCTGTTCCTGTGAGGAAACAAGGCGGTTTACTTATTTTTGTGCCATATTGTAGGGAATACTTATTTATGCTATAATAGCCGCGAAAGATCAGAGAAGGGAATGGAAGGAGAATCACGCTGATGCAAAAAGTAACGGAATCAATTATAAATATAGGGATCGACGACAGAGAGATCACACTTTTTGAAGGACAATATGAAATCGAAAAAGGAATGGCATATAACTCCTATGTGATATTGGATGAGAAAGTGGCTGTTATGGACACGGTCGATGCGCACGTGACCGGGCAGTGGCTTCACGAGCTTGACCAGGCGCTGAACGGCAGGAAGGTGGATTATCTGATTGTACAGCATATGGAGCCGGATCATGGCGGCAGTATCCGGGAACTGGCAGACAGATTTCCGGATATGAAGATTGTGGCCAGCACGATAGCAGTGCGCATGTTAGATCAGTTTTTTGACGGGGACATGCAGGGGCGCACGGAAACGGTCAAAGAGGGTGATACACTTTCGCTTGGTTCTCATACTCTGCAGTTTTATACGGCAGCGATGGTACACTGGCCGGAAGTACTTGTAACATATGAGCAGTCCGAGCAGATCATGTTCAGCGCGGACGCTTTCGGAAAGTTTGGCACGCGGGATGCAGACGAGGAGTGGGCACGGGAAGCGAGACGCTATTATATCAATATATGTGGGAAGTACGGCGTACAGGTGCAGGCATTGCTTAAAAAATTGTCCGGTCTTTCCATATCGGCGATCTGTTCTTTGCACGGGCCGGTATTGACAGAAAATCTCGGCTATTATATGGACAAATACAATATCTGGAGCAGTTATGCACCGGAAAAGGCAGGGGTCTTTATTGCCTATGCTTCCATCTATGGTCATACTAGGGATGCAGCGTTGAAACTGAGAGATCTTTTGCAGGAAAACGGTGTAAAAGAAGTGGCAATGTGCGACCTTTGTCGTGATGATCTCCACGAGGCCGTAAGCAATGCCTTTTGTTATGACAGGCTTGTACTGGCGGCGGTTTCTTATGACAGTGGCCTGTTCCCGGCGATGGAGACATTGCTGCGTCATCTGAAGGCGAAGAATTATCAGAAGAGGATGGTCGCTTTGATTGAAAATGGTTCCTGGGGACCATGTGCTGCGAAGGAAATGCGGGCGCTTCTGGAGACGATGAAGGAAATTACAGTCGCAGAGCCAGTCGTGACGATCAAATCAGCGATGAAGTCGGAGAATGTGGCGCAGTTGGAGGAACTGGCAGGCGTGTTGGCCGGAAGCGTAAACAAGAATGAGTGAAATCAGAGAACAGTGAGGCGTTCGGGCGTCCCAAATGATGTGAGAAGCGATCATTTGGGGCGCTTGTGGTTTTGTAACCTGTCCACAGTTGGGTATCTCTCCATAGAAACGTCAGGTATGACAAACGTAAAGGGGTAAATACGGGCATGGAAAGATTATCCTGTCATATCACAAACCCGCACATGGCCAGTATGAGCAGCATCACACCGGAAAGCAGGTCGGCATAGCAGCTTGACAGGCGTAAGAGTGAAGTGTTTCCAAGATGGTTACCGGTCAGCAAAAAAAGAGCGGATGTAACGAAGGTGATAACTGCCGCGGGCAGCAGCAGAATACCGGAAATGCCCACACCAATACCAATGCCGATATTATTGAGAGAGAGGGCGCTCCCGAGCAGCAGCACCTCTTTCATGGGAAGCGTTGTACGCAGACTTTCAGCGTGGAGGCTGTTCTCCGGCGCGGAGAAGGCCTTGATGATATAATAGATTCCCAGGGCGAGAAGAATACCGCTGCCCATGTAGTCAGCGAGAAAATCAGGGAGAAAGACCAGAAGCCGACTTCCGAGAAAGAGTGAGAAAAAAGTGCCGGCAAGGGAGATCAGGCTGATAATCAGGTTTTGCAGAAAAGTAATGTGTATTTTTCGTATCCCATAGGACATACCTACAAGGAAAGCGTCAATGTTGACGGAACATGCAAAAAGGAGAGAAGAGATGAGATACATGAAATCGCTCCTATATTTCAATTTTCGTCATTTTATTAATTATGATATTCATCAGAACGGATAGAGTGCGATTTTCAGGCGTTGTCTGTTATTCGTGAAAGTGATGTGATATAATATACGGAAAGTCAGGCAGTTTTGAGAGCGCTTGATTTTGCTGACGCGGGAGTGATTACAGGAGGGTAAAAATGCAATGAATAAAAATATAGAAAAGTTAGCGGACAGACAGTTCCTGCTGGCACAGGGCAGGCTGCTTCTGGGAGGCCTCGCAGGGGTTCTGCTCTATGCCATCGGGATGAATCTGTTTGTTGTCCCGGTAGGACTGTACAGCGGCGGCCTGATGGGATTCTGTCAGGTGATCCGTACGGTATTGCAGCGTTATTGCGGGCTGTCATTTGGCAGTGTGGATATTGCCGGCGTTATCTATTATCTTTTGAATGTGCCATTGTTTGTGGTCGCGGTGCGCAGTATCAGCAAACGCTTTTTTGTCAAGACGATCATCTGTGTATCGGCAATGACATTATTTTTGTCAGTGATCCCGATTCCGCCGGAACCGATCATGGGGGAGGATATTCTGGCTTCCTGTCTGATCGGTGGGATTATCTGCGGTGCAGGCATTGGGATTCCGCTGCGGATGGGGTGCTCCGGCGGTGGCATGGATATTTTGGGATTGGCGCTGATCAAAAAGAAGAAAAATTTCAGCATCGGTAAATTAAACCTGATTGTGAATGGTATCTTATATGGTATCTGTCTGTTTCTGTTTGATGTGCCGACGGTCATCTATTCGCTGATCTATGCCGCGGTCAATTCGATGGCGGTAGACAGGCTGCATTCGCAGAACATTAATGTGGAAGTAAAGGTCGTGACGAGCGAGAAAAATGAGGAGATGGAAAAAGACATCATGCGGCATCTGGTGAGAGGCGTGACGAGATGGAGTGCTAAGGGGGCCTATACGGAGGAGGACAAGCAGGTTCTCTATATTCTGCTGTCTAAATATGAGCTGGCGCATTTGAGATACATTATAAAAAAACATGACCCCCATGCCTTTATCGTGGCAAATGAGGGGGTCAATATCAGCGGTAACTTCCTGAAAAAGTTATAGTTCCTATACATTCTTATTGCGCAGAGCCGCCTCAATAAAGCCTTTGAAAAGCGGATGGGGGCGGTTCGGTCTGGATTTTAATTCCGGGTGTGCCTGTGTGGCGATAAAGAAAGGATGCCCTGGCAGTTCGCACATCTCCACGATCCTGCCGTCAGGCGAGAGACCGGATAACGCCATACCTTTCTCGCTGAGGATTTCCCGGAAGTCATTGTTGACTTCATAACGGTGTCTGTGTCTTTCGTGAATGGTCTCCTGCTGATAGAGAGAGTAGGCCAGTGAATCTTTATCCAGAACACAGGGATAGGAACCAAGACGCAGTGTACCGCCGATGTCCTCCACACCATTTTGATCCGGCATCAGGGCGATGACAGGATGCGTTGTGGAAGGATTCAGTTCCACACTGTGTGCGTCCGCATATCCAATCACATTTCTTACAAATTCCACGATGGCAAGCTGCATACCAAGACAGAGACCAAGATAGGGGACCTTGTTCTCCCGGGCATAGGTGATGGCTTTGATTTTGCCTTCGATGCCGCGGCAGCCAAATCCGCCGGGAACGAGAACGCCATTGACATCGGATAAGAGAGAGGAGACATTCTCGTCTGTCACGGTCTCAGAATCGACCCACTTGATGTTGACAGTCGCTCTCTGAGCGATGCCGCCATGCTTGAGCGCTTCCACAACACTGATGTAAGCGTCATGAAGCTGAATATATTTTCCGACAAGAGCGATCGTAACTTCCTGTGTCGGAGAGCGCAGCGCCTGTACCATTTCTTCCCAGTCTTTCAGATCCGGTTGCGGACAGTCGAGACCAAGGCATTCACAGGCCACCTGTGCAAGATGTTCTTTCTCCATAGCCAGAGGCGCTTCGTACAAATATTCCACGTCGAGATTTTGCAGCACATAATTATTTGGCACATTGCAGAACAGAGCGATCTTATCCTTGAGTCCCTGATCGAGAGGATATTCGCTTCTGCATACGATAATATCCGGCTGAATACCCATCCCCTGTAATTCTTTGACGCTGCCCTGCGTCGGCTTTGTCTTCATCTCCTGTGAAGCGCGCAGATAGGGAATCAAAGTGACATGGATGAGGATTGCATTTTTTCTGCCCACTTCGTGCTGGAACTGCCGGATCGATTCCAGAAAGGGCTGGCTTTCAATATCGCCGACCGTACCGCCGACTTCAATGATAGCGATGCGGGTCTCCTTGTCGGTAAAATTGCGGTAAAAGCGGCTCTTGATCTCATTTGTGATATGCGGGATAACCTGAACGGTGCCTCCGCCATAGTCGCCGCGTCGTTCTTTTTGCAGGACGGACCAATACACTTTGCCTGTCGTCACATTGGAATTTTTATCCAGACTCTCATCGATAAAACGTTCATAATGGCCGAGATCCAGATCGGTCTCCGCGCCGTCGTCTGTTACAAATACTTCTCCGTGCTGGATCGGGTTCATAGTCCCCGGGTCAATGTTAATATATGGGTCAAATTTCTGCATGGTCACTTTATAACCGCGGGCTTTTAACAGTCTTCCTAAAGATGCGGCGGTAATGCCTTTTCCCAGACCGGATACAACACCGCCGGTTACGAATACGTATTTTACTGGCATAGTGATTTCCTCCTCAATAATTATAAATTGTATCATGCGAGGTGAGAAAAAACTACTGTTTCGTATGAAAATTTTCCTTATTTTAATTGTTTTTTCATTTTATGGAACTTGATTTATGAAAGAGCTGTCTCTATAATAGAAATGATAGTCTTTCAGACAAATGAAAGACAGAAGGTAAAGGTGAAAGAAAATATGGGTAACGGAAACTTCAATCAATACGGGAATGGGAGCAGCGGAAACAACGGGAATAATGGAAACAATGCAAATAGAGGCGGAAACAATGGCGGGAACAGAAATGGCGGGCCGGGCGAGCCGGGACGGCAAAGTCTTTTGATTCTGCTTGTGGCAGCTCTCGTAACGCTGTTTTGCATGAGCTATTTTATGAAAGTGTTAAACAATGCCACCAATAAGGAAATCCCTTATAACGAATTTATTGATATGGTGGAAGACGGACAGGTCGAGAGTGTGGAGATCGGTACCGACCAGATCACAATCAAACCAAAACAGCCGGAACAGAAGGAAGGGCTGATCCAGACGCCGGTGATCACGTACTATACGGGCAAAGTGGAAGAGGACGGGATGCTGACACAGAGGCTTCTGAAGTACGATGTGGAGATTGTGGGAGATATTCCGGATAATTCCAGCTTTCTGCTTTCGATCCTTGTGACCTATGTGCTGCCGATCGCTCTGTGCTGGATCCTGCTGAGTTTTCTGTTCCGCAAGATGTCCGGCGGCGGACCGATGGGGGTCGGTAAGAGCAATGCCAAAGTATATGTGCAGAAAGAAACCGGTGTGACATTTAAAGATGTGGCCGGGGAGGATGAGGCAAAAGAGTCTTTACAGGAAGTCGTGGACTTTTTGCACAATCCGGGGCGCTATGTACAGATCGGCGCCAGACTGCCCAAGGGAGCGCTTCTTGTCGGCCCTCCGGGAACAGGGAAGACGCTGCTTGCAAAGGCAGTGGCGGGTGAAGCGCATGTGCCGTTCTTTTCGTTGACAGGTTCTGACTTTATCGAGTTATATGTGGGCGTGGGCGCTTCCCGTGTGCGTGATCTGTTTAAGGAAGCGAACAAAAATGCGCCGTGTATCATTTTCATTGATGAGATTGATGCCATCGGCCGCAGCAGAGATTCGAAATACGGCGGTGGCAATGAAGAGAGAGAACAGACGCTGAATCAGCTGCTGTCAGAGATGGACGGTTTCGATTCCTCCAAGGGTATCCTGATCCTGGGGGCGACGAACAGACCGGAAATTCTGGACAAGGCACTGCTTCGTCCGGGACGTTTTGACAGACGGATCATTGTAGACAAACCGGATCTGAAGGGCCGTGTGGAGATTTTAAAAGTACACGCGAAAGACGTGAAAATGGATGAGACGGTAGATCTGGACGCCATTGCGCTGGCGACGAGCGGCGCGGTCGGGTCCGATCTTGCCAATATGATCAATGAGGCAGCCATCAATGCGGTCAAAGAGGGCAGGGAATACGTATGCCAGAAAGACCTGTTCAATGCGGTGGAAGTGGTCCTCGTCGGCAAAGAGAAAAAAGACCGCATTATGAGCAAGGAAGAGCGCAAGATCGTGTCCTATCATGAGGTGGGGCATGCGCTGATCAGTGCGCTCCAGAAAAATTCGGAACCGGTACAGAAAATCACGATCGTCCCGCGTACGATGGGGGCGCTTGGCTATGTCATGCACGTACCGGAAGAGGAAAAATATCTGAACACGCAGGCGGAGCTTCATGATATGCTGGTAGGCCTTCTGGGAGGCCGGGCGGCGGAAGAGATTGTATTTGACACGGTGACGACGGGTGCGGCCAATGATATTGAGAAAGCGACCGGTATTGCCAGAAGTATGGTGACACAGTACGGTATGAGCAAGAAGTTCGGCCTGATGGGGCTGGAGTCAGTGGAAAGCCGTTATCTGGACGGACGTACTGTGATGAACTGTGCGGATGCCACGGCGGCGGACGTGGATGAAGAAGTAATGCGGACGCTGAAGGAAAGCTATAAAGAGGCGAAAAAGCTGTTAAAAGAAAACCGTAAAGTCATGGATAAACTGGCGGATTTCCTGATTAAAAAAGAAACGATCACCGGCAAGGAATTTATGAAAATATTCCGTGAGATCAAAGGGATACCGGAGCCGGAGGACGAGGAGAAAAACGGCGGCAAAAACGGCGGCAAGGCCGGAGACAGGAAAGAAGAGAAAAGAGAAAAAATAAAAGAAGAAATAAAGAAAGAGAAAGTGCCTGTTCAGCCGGTACCACAGAGAATTATTGTACAGGAGAATCCTTCGTGGGGCAGCAGGCCAATGCCGGGAAAAATGCCGATGCCGGGTCACAGACCGGCGCCGGGAGATGTGCCGATGCCAGGGAACAGGCCGATGCCGGGTCACAGACCGGCACCGGGAGATGTGCCGATGCCAGGGAACAGGCCAATGCCGGATAACAGGCCGATACCGGGCGGCGGGCCAATGCCAGGGAATGGACCTGTGCCGGGAAGCGGGTCTGCATCCGGGAATATGCACGTCCCGGGCAGTGAGAATGCGCCTGCACCGGGGAATATACCGGGAACCGAACAGACGCAAGTGTCTGACACAGGCGGCGCGGCTTCGTCGGCGGGTGATGCGGAGCAGGAGAAGACAGATACTCCGGATATGGAACAATAGGGAACAAAACTGCTGCACTTTTTGCAGCAGTTTTCGCGTGCAAGGGGGAGTCCATGTTTCAAATTGAAGAAGAATTGAAAAAGCTGCCGAAACAACCGGGTGTCTATCTGATGCACGACAGTAATGATACGATATTGTATGTGGGAAAGGCGGTTAATCTCCATAACCGTGTTCGCTCCTACTTTCGCCCGAATATCGGCCGGGGACCACAGATCGACAAAATGGTCAGTCTGATCGACCATTTTGAATACATTGTCACGGATTCGGAGCTGGAGGCGCTTGTACTGGAAAATAATCTGATCAAAGAGCACAGTCCGAAATATAATACTCTTTTGAAAGATGACAAAACCTATCCTTATATTAAAGTGACTGTGGGGGAGGCCTATCCGCGCGTTTTGTTTTCCAGAGAAATGAAAAAAGACAGATCGAGGTATTTTGGACCATACACGAGTGCGGCCTCAGTGAAAGATACCATCGAGCTGATCAATAAGCTCTATATGCTGCGTACCTGTCATAAAAAATTTCCGCGGGACTTCGGGGCGGACAGACCGTGCCTGAATCATCATATCGGCAGGTGTATGGCGCCCTGTCAGGGTAATATTCCGGAGGAAGAATATGGCAGCCAGATTGAGAAAGCGCTGGATTTTCTAAACGGCAGTTATGGTCCGATCATAAAGGAACTGGAAGTAAAAATGACGGAAGCGTCGGAAAATCTGGATTTTGAGGAAGCGATTTCGTACCGGGAGCTTATACAGAGTGTGAAATCGGTCGCACAGAAACAGAAGATCACAGACAGTGCCGGAGAGGACAAGGACATCATTGCGCTGGCGAAAGAGGAAGCGGACGCAGTCGTACAGGTATTCTTTGTGCGTGGCGGCAGACTGATCGGCAGAGAGCATTTCTATATGACAAATGTGGTAGATACGGCCAGAATGGAGATTCTGGAGAGCTTTGTCAAGCAGTTTTATTCCGGAACGCCCTTTATTCCCCGTGAGTTGATGTTACAGGAAGAGATCGGGGATATGCGCATGATAGAAACATGGCTGTCGGAAAAGAGAGGCGGTCGTGTGCATATTCGGGTGCCAAAGATCGGTTCCAAAGAAAAACTGGTGGAACTGGCTGCCCATAACGCATCTCTTGTATTGCAGCATGACAGAGAGCGTATTAAAAGAGAAGAGGGCCGGACGATCGGAGCGGTGAAGGAGATCGCTTCTCTGCTGGGGCTGCCGGAAATCGACCGGATGGAGGCATTTGATATTTCCAATATCAGCGGTTTTGAAAATGTCGGTTCGATGGTCGTCTATGAAAAAGGAAAAGCGAAGCGCAGCGACTACCGCAAGTTCAGGATCCGGTCTGTCAGCGGCCCGGACGATTATGCCTGTATGAAGGAAGTGCTGGAACGCAGATTTGTGCACGGAATGACGGAAGCGTCTGCCCGCAGGGAGAAAAATCTCGATCAGGACCTGGGCAGTTTTACGAAGTTTCCCAGCCTGCTTTTGATGGATGGAGGCAAGGGACAGGTTAATATAGCGCTTGAAGTGCTCCGGGAGCTGGGGCTGCGGATTCCGGTGTGCGGTATGGTCAAGGATGACAATCACCGAACGCGGGGCCTGTACTATAACAATGAAGAGATTCCCATCGATCACAGATCGGAAGGCTTTAAACTGATCACAAGGATACAGGATGAGGCGCATCGGTTTGCCATAACCTATCATCGGTCGCTGAGGAATAAGAGCCAGATTAAGAGCGTGCTGGATGACATTCCCGGCGTGGGGCCAGTCAGAAGGAAGGCACTGATGCGACACTTTAAGTCGCTGGACGATATTCGCAACGCCAGCGTGGAGCAGCTATGTCTGATACCGGAGATCAATGAGCGCAGCGCAGGTGAAATCTATCAATTTTTCCATGAGAAAAATTGATATGAATTATTGTTTATGATACACTGGACATAATGAGTTCAGGTAGATTTATTAATGATTGATATGAAGGACAGGGGGTAGAGGTATGTCAGTTGTAAAACTGTCAAGGATCATCGAGAAAATGAAGCTGGAAAATCTGACTCCGGAGATCGACATCAAAGGGAATAAGATCACACAGCCGGATATTAACAGACCGGCGCTTCAGCTGGCAGGTTATTTTGAACATTTTGACGCTACGCGTCTGCAGATCATCGGTTTTGTCGAGTATTCCTATATGGCAAGTCTGGAAGAAGAGCGGAAAAAAGAAATTTATACGAAGTTTCTTTCCAGTGATGTTCCGGGCGTTGTGTTCTGCCGTGAACTGCGGCCGGATGACCTGTTCAAGGAGTTGGCGGTCAAACATAATGTGCCGCTGATGATGACGAAAAAAGGTACTTCCGCATTTACTGCGGAGATCATCCGCTGGCTGAATGTAAAACTTGCCCCCTGTATCTCTGTGCATGGCGTTCTTGTCGACGTATACGGCGAAGGCGTGCTCATTACAGGTGAGAGTGGCATCGGCAAGTCTGAGGCTGCGCTGGAGCTGATCAAGAGAGGGCATCGTCTTGTCACCGATGACGTGGTAGAGCTGAGAAAAGTCAGCGACGAGACGCTGATCGGCTCTGCGCCGGATATTACGAAACATTTCATTGAGCTGAGAGGCATTGGCATCGTGGACGTGAAGATGCTTTTCGGTGTGTCCAGCGTTAAAGACACCCAGTCTATCGATCTGGTGATCAGACTGGAGGAGTGGGACAAAGACAAAGAATATGACAGACTTGGTCTGGAAGAGGAATATACGGAATATCTTGGAAATAAGATCGTATGCCATAACATTCCGATCCGTCCCGGGCGGAATCTGGCGATCATCTGTGAATCTGCAGCCGTCAATCACAGACAGAAAAAGATGGGTTACAATGCCGCGCAGGAATTGTATGCGAGAGTACAGAACTCCCTGGCGAAAAAACGGGAAGAAGAATACGAATAATACGCATGTTGCGTACAGTGGATAAAAAGATACAGGGCAGACGAAAAAAGGAGATATGCTATGAAAAAGTATTGTTTTGGGGTGGATGTAGGCGGAACTACAGTTAAACTTGGCCTGTTTGACAAAGAAGGGACAATTCTGGAAAAATGGGAAATTCCTACGCGGACAGAAAACAACGGAGAGATGATTCTGCCTGACGTTGCGCAGGCGCTTAATAAGAAACTGGAAGAAAAAGGGATCGACAAAGAAGAAGTCTGCGGCGTGGGAATCGGCGCCCCGGGCCCGATCGACAAAGACGGAGTTGTGCATGTGGCGGTTAATCTGGGCTGGGGAACATTTAATCTTCAGGATACACTGAGTGAACTGTGCGGACTGCCGGTGCGTGCCGGCAATGACGCCAATGTGGCAGCTCTCGGTGAGATGTGGAAGGGCGGCGGACAGGGATACCGCAATCTGGTGCTCGTAACGCTCGGCACAGGCGTAGGCGGCGGAGTTATTATCGACGGACATGCACTGGAAGGCTCCAACGGTTCAGGTGGAGAGATTGGACATATCCATATGCAGGATGGAGAGGCAGACGAGTGTGGCTGCGGCAATCATGGTTGTCTGGAGCAGTATGCTTCCGCTACCGGCATCGTCAGACTGGCACATCGCAGACTGGAGGCGACGACAGAGGACTCCGTACTTCGTCACGGGGAAGTGTCTGCCAAGACGGTGTTCGATGCAGTTAAGGCAGGGGACGCCGTGGCGATTGAAATCGCAGAAGAATTTGGCGTATATCTGGGCAAGGGGCTTGCAGCCATCGCCTGTGTCGCCAATCCGGAAGCGTTTGTCATCGGCGGCGGCGTATCGAAGGCCGGTGATATTCTGTTCTCCTTCATTGAGAAAAATTATAAAAAATATGTGTTCCATGGCAGCAGAGAAGCAAAATTCGAACTTGCCACGCTGGGGAACGACGCAGGCATCTGTGGCGCGGCCAAACTGGTGCTTGAATAAGTTAGCATAAAATAAGAAAAGCGGCATATGCTGAAAAAAACGTGGGTGAAGACAGTGAATCAGGCTTTGAAAGATTATATGGCGTCTATACTGCCGGCAGAAAATATAAAATTACAGGAACCAATGAACCGACACACCAGCTTTCGCACGGGCGGCGAGGCGGCGGCGCTCGTTCAGGTCAATGACGAGGAACAGCTTCGGAAGCTACTCTTTTACCTGAGAGAGACCGAAAATGATTACTTTATATTGGGAAACGGTACCAACCTTCTTGTGAGTGACCAGGGATATGACGGAGTCATCATTCAGATCGGAACCGGAATGAGCCGTATTGATGTGGAAGGAAACCGGGTCCGGGTGGAGGCGGGAGCCCTTCTTGCCCAGACGGCAAAAAGAGCGATGGAAGAAGGGCTGACCGGAATGGAATTTGCCTCCGGTATTCCCGGCAGCGTGGGTGGAGGCATCGTGATGAATGCGGGCGCCTATGACGGTGAGATGAAGCAGATCGTCGAGAGTGTGACGGTCCTCAACGAGCGGGGAGAAGAGATGGAACTGGACTGCGATACGATGGAATTCGGGTATCGGACGAGTGTCATCAGGAACCGCCCTTTTGTAGTGACTAAGGCAGTGCTGCGGCTGACAGAAGGAGAGAAGGAAAGTATCCGTGCGAAGATGGAAGATTTTGCTGCCAGGCGTAAAGCGAAGCAGCCTTTGGAGTATCCAAGCGGCGGCAGCACTTTTAAACGTCCGGAGGGATACTATGCAGGAAAACTGATTATGGACAGCGGCCTGCGCGGGTATCGGGTTGGCGGCGCGCAGGTGTCGGAAAAGCACTGCGGGTTCCTGATCAACACGGGGACTGCTACATCGGAAGACATCATAGAGCTGATGTCAGAGGTACAGGAACGTGTCAGGGCGAAATTTGGCGTGGTACTGGAGCCGGAGATTGTTACATTGGGAAATTTCAGCCTGAATCTGAGGAAGTGATAGGATATGCGATTTGTCATAGTGACCGGAATGAGTGGCGGCGGTAAGAGAACAGCATTGAAAATGTTAGAAGATATGGGCTTTTTCTGTGTTGATAATCTGCCAATCCCTCTCCTGGAAAAGTTTGTCGAGTTGATCGCAGTGCCGAATAAAGAGATCTCGAAAGTCGCACTCGGACTGGACGTGCGTGCGGATCAGTCCTTTGCCCATGTGGGAGAGCGGTTTGAGAGTCTGAAAAATAATGGTTATAAGTTTGAGATTCTGTTTATGGAGGCAAGCGACGGTGTTCTGATCAGGCGTTACAAGGAAAGCCGGAGGATGCACCCTCTCACCTCCTATAAGGGCGGCAGAGTGGAGGACGGCATCCGGCGGGAGCGCAAAGTGCTGGAGAGCATGAAAAAGAAGGCCGATTATATTATTGATACTTCCAATCTGCTTACGAGAGAATTGAAAGAAGAACTGGATCGCATCTTTGTCAAGAATGAAGAATACAACAGCCTGATGGTAACTGTCATGTCCTTTGGCTTTAAAAACGGGATTCCTTCGGATGCGGACCTGGTATTTGACGTCAGATTTCTTCCCAATCCTTTCTATATAGAGAATTTAAAGCATCTGACGGGCAATGAGAAGCCGGTGCAAAATTATGTGATGAGTTTTGCGGAAGCGGAGCAGTTCATACAAAAGTTGACGGACATGCTGTTGTTTCTGATTCCAAACTATGTGAAAGAGGGCAAGTATCAGTTGATCGTGGGAATCGGCTGCACGGGAGGCAAGCACAGAAGTGTGACATTGGCCAATGAGCTGTACAGCAGATTAAAGAATCAGGGAAACTATGGTCTGACCATTCAACACAGAGATATTAAAAACGGGATATAGGAGAGGCAGCATGTCTTTTTCCGGTGAAGTAAAGGAAGAACTGGCAGAACATATCAGTTCTTCCCGTCACTGTCAGATTGCGGAACTGGCAGTTATATTTTGTTACAGCGGAAGGATATGGAAAAACAGAGAGGGTGATACCTCTCTTTCCATTCAGAGCGAAAATGAACAAGTCATAAGAAAATGCTTTACATTGTTCAAGAAATCATTTAATATATGTACTGATGTAATCGAGAGAGGGGCATGCTCTCTGACGGTGAGAGATACGGAGCAGGCCAGAAAACTGCTGCAGGCGTTCAAATTGCTGAATGCTTCCGGTGAGATGAGTCAGAGAACAGATATTGTCAATCCTCTCCTGATCAAGAATGCCTGTTGCAGGCGTGCATTTCTGAGAGGCGCTTTTCTGGCGGTCGGCTCGATGAGCGACCCTGAGAAAAGTTATCACCTGGAGTTTGTATGCGGAACAGAGACACAGGCGCTGCAGCTTCAGGAAACGATCAGAGATTTTGCGATAGAATCCAGAATTATTGTCAGAAAAAATCATTTTGTAGTGTATATGAAAGAGGGCTCCGGCATTGTTGACTTATTGAATGTTACAGGGGCTCATGTTTCTTTGATGAACCTGGAGAATCTGCGTATTGTCAAGGAAATGCGCAATTCGATCAACAGAAGGGTGAATTGTGAGACAGCCAATATCACAAAGACAGTGAATGCGTCGGCGAAGCAGACGGAAGATATTATACTGATCCAGAAAACGATTGGTCTGAAAGGACTGCAGGACAGCTTGAGAGAAGCTGCGGAAGTACGGATGGAGTATCCTGATGCAAGCCTGAAGGAGCTGGGCCAATACCTGAATCCACCGGTAGGGAAGTCGGGTATGAACCATAGACTGAGAAAGTTAAGTGAAATTGCGGAAGGAATTCGTGATAATAAGGAGGAGAAGTAAATGATTAAGAAGTCTGTAAAAATCGAACTTTCCAACGGATTAGAAGCAAGACCGGTAGCGCTTCTTGTGCAGGTGGCGAGTCAATATGAGAGCACGGTATATCTGGAGAGCGGAAGTAAAAGAGTGAACGCTAAAAGCATCATGGGTATGATGAGTCTTGGCCTTAACAATGGAGAAGAAGTTACAGTGATCTGTGAAGGAAAAGACGAAGAGGCGGCAACGGATAATGTGGAAAAGCTCTTAACAGGAAAGGCTTCATAAAACAGATATGTCAAAGAATGTGCTTTTGATCTATAATCCCTGTGCGGGAAAAGGGAAGATACGGGGAAAGCTGGTTGATGTCATTGAGATCCTGGCGGAAGGTGGATATGAGGTGACAGTCCGTCCGACAAAAGGGCCGGGAGATGCGGCAGAGGTCGTGAGGGAGAAAGGGAAGAGATATGACCTGGTCGTATGCAGCGGCGGAGACGGCACATTAGACGAAGTAGTAACCGGGGTGATGGAGTGTGCAGAGAACATTCCGATCGGATATATTCCGGCGGGCAGTACCAATGATTTTGCCGCCAGCCTGGGACTCCCTAAAAACATGGTGGAAGCGGCCCATATCGCAGTAGACGGGAAAAAATTTTCCTGCGATGTCGGTTCGTTTAATCAGGATATATTTGTCTATGTGGCGGCGTTCGGTATCTTTACGGAAGTTTCTTATGAGACACCGCAGAGCTATAAAAATACGCTTGGCCATGTGGCATATATACTGGAAGGAATGAAAAGGCTTCCGAGCCTGAGGACGTATTACCTGAAAGTGGATTGCAATGGAAAAGAAATCGAAGATGAGTTTCTGTTCGGAATGATCACAAATTCCACTTCTGTAGGAGGATTCAAAAAACTTACCGGGAAATATGTGGAGTTGAATGACGGATTGTTTGAGGTTATGCTGATCCGCAAACCGAAAACGCCATTAGGGTTAAATCAGATCATCACTGCACTGCTGACAGAGACGATAGATACGGATCGTATCATTTATGAAAAGACGGATAGAATCACATTTCAATCGGAGGAAGAAGTGGCATGGACTTTGGACGGAGAGTTTGGCGGCGATCACACGAATGTGGAGATTGTAAACAGACCTCAGGCGATTGAGATCATGGTACCGGATTATGAATCATAAGAGGAATCGCGCAGCCGCGATTCTTTTTTTGTGCAGGAATTCCTGTACGATAAATATCAAAATCGCGACGGGCAGAGGGCAAACTCTTCGGCTCTGTTTTCCGCACTCTTTTTCTGCTAATAAATGGAATAGTTGTTTAATTTTCTGTCAATGAATGGTATACTAAAACAAACAACAAAAATACGGAGGTATGGTATGACAAAGAAGTGGGTGTATTTATTTACAGAGGGCAATGCCGATATGCGCAATCTCCTGGGAGGGAAAGGTGCGAACCTGGCGGAGATGACGAATTTAGGCCTGCCGGTGCCGCAGGGCTTTACGATTACGACGGAAGCCTGCACGCAGTATTATGAGGATGACAGAAAGATCAATGATGAGATCATGGGTCAGATCATGGAACATATTTCCAAGATGGAAGAGATCACAGGCAAGAAATTTGGAGATAAAGAAAATCCTCTGCTTGTATCTGTCCGTTCCGGCGCAAGGGCATCCATGCCTGGTATGATGGATACGATTTTGAATCTGGGGTTGAACGAAGAAGTGGTGGAAGTGCTTTCTGCGAAATCGGGAAATCCCCGCTGGGCATGGGACTGCTACAGAAGGTTTATCCAGATGTATTCCGATGTCGTAATGGAAGTGGGCAAGAAATATTTCGAGGAACTGATTGATCGTATGAAATTGGAAAGAGGCGTAAAGCAGGATGTGGAGCTCACCGCCGAAGATCTGAAAGAGCTTGCGAATCAGTTTAAAGAAGAATATAAATCTAAAATAGGGAAAGCGTTCCCTGACGATCCGAAGGAGCAGCTGATCGGTGCGATTGAAGCGGTCTTCCGTTCCTGGGACAATCCCCGCGCAAATGTATATCGCCGTGACAATGACATTCCGTATTCCTGGGGAACAGCAGTCAACGTACAGATGATGGCGTTCGGAAATATGGGCGAGACATCAGGAACGGGCGTTGCTTTCACAAGGAACCCGGCTACCGGCGAGAAAAAACTGATGGGAGAATTTCTCTTAAACGCACAGGGCGAAGACGTGGTTGCCGGTGTGCGGACACCACAGCCAATCAATCAGTTAAAAGAGATTATGCCGAAAGTGTATGATCAGTTTACAGACATCTGTAATACGTTGGAAAATCATTACAGAGATATGCAGGATATGGAGTTTACGATTGAGGACAGGCATCTGTATATGCTTCAGACCCGTAACGGCAAAAGGACTGCGAAGGCGGCGCTCAAGATTGCCTGTGACCTGGTAGACGAGGGAATGATCGATGAGAAGAAAGCGGTATCGATGATCGATCCGAGAAACCTCGATTCCCTGCTTCATCCACAGTTTGACAGCTATGTGATCAGCAAAGCGATTCCGGTTGCCAAAGGACTGGCGGCAGCGCCCGGAGCAGCCTGCGGAAAGATCGTATTCACGGCAGAGGATGCGAAGAAATGGGCAGCAAAAGGAGAAAAGGTCGTACTCGTTCGTCTTGAGACATCACCGGAAGACATTGAAGGTATGAAGGCGGCGCAGGGTATCCTCACTGTGCGCGGCGGTATGACGAGCCATGCGGCAGTTGTGGCGAGAGGCATGGGCGCATGTTGTGTATCCGGCTGCTCTGCGATTGAGATGGATGAAGCGCACAAGGTATTCCGTATCGGTGAGCAGGAATTCCATGAGGGCGATATTATTTCCTTCGACGGAACGACAGGTAATATTTATGACAGAGCCATTCCTACCGTGGATGCTACCATTGCCGGTGAGTTCGGAAGAATTATGGAGTGGGCGGACAAATACCGCACATTGAAAGTGCGTACCAATGCGGATACGCCGACAGATGCGAAAAAGGCAAGAGAGCTGGGGGCAGAAGGCATCGGCCTGTGCCGGACCGAGCATATGTTCTTCGGCGGACACAGAATCGATACATTCCGTGAGATGATCTGTTCCGACACGCTGGAAGAGAGAGAAGAGGCGCTGGCGAAACTGCTTCCGCTTCAGCAGGGAGACTTTGAGAAACTGTTTGAAGCTATGGAGGGAGATCCGGTTACGATTCGCTTCCTTGACCCGCCGCTTCATGAGTTCGTTCCCAACGATGAGGAAGACATTCGTAAACTTGCGGATGCGAAAGGGAAGACGATGGATGAGATCAGGAAATTTATCGCGACTCTCCATGAGATGAATCCGATGATGGGACACCGTGGCTGCCGTCTGACAGTTACCTTCCCGGAGATCGCGCGTATGCAGACACAGGCTGTTATCCGTGCGGCGATCAAAGTAAAGACGGCTCATCCGGAGTGGAATATTGTGCCGGAGATTATGATTCCTCTGATCGGAGACGACAAGGAACTGAAATATGTTAAGAAAAACGTGGTAGAGACTGCAGACGCAGAGATTGCAGCAGCGGGCGTGAAACTGAAATATGAAGTGGGTACAATGATCGAGATACCGAGAGCTGCGCTGACGGCAGATCAGATCGCGAAAGAGGCGGAATTCTTCTGCTTCGGTACCAACGATCTGACACAGATGACATATGGTTTCTCAAGAGATGATGCCGGAAAGTTCCTGGAGGCTTATTACAAGGCGAAGATCTTTGAAAACGATCCGTTTGCAAAACTGGACCGCAACGGTGTTGGCCTCCTGATGGAGATGGCGATCAAGAAAGGAAAAGAGACAAGACCGGAGATTCACTGTGGCATCTGCGGCGAGCATGGCGGCGATCCCAGCTCTGTGGAGTTCTGCCATCATATCGGCCTGAGCTACGTATCCTGCAGTCCGTTCCGTGTACCGATTGCAAGACTCGCGGCTGCACAGGCGGCGATAAACAATGTAGGAAAGTAGATTACAAATATATGTACTTTACGGAATATCTGATAACCAGAGCTGATGTGAATGATTTTATGGCACATCGTCCGGAGTACACAAAGTCGAACTGCTTTGAGGATTTCGTTTGTAAAATCTATTTTTGACGATTAGGGGAAAATTCATTTAAGAGTTTTCCCCTTTTTTGTGGTTTTTTCAAAGGATTCTATCCCAAACAAAGGATAGAGTCCTTTTTATATACACAAACAAAATAACCAAAGGAGGTTCACACATGAACAACACAGCGTTAAGAGCAGAGGTGCGAAACACCAACAGCACACACATGGTTTTTGCAAACGAGGAACATGAAAAGTTTTACTATGAAAAAATGGAACAAGGGAGGTATCAGAACTGCTATCACAAGGCTTTGATTTACATTCTCGGTATTTCTGAGGACACGAGGAATACTTTCAGCCAGATTTATGATATTAAGTCCGAGTTCATCAAGCCGGAGTGCCTGCACCAGGGCTGGCAGACAAGCGGCAGTGTCCGGGTGGTAAGGCTTGCTTTTAACCTTTATACAGATGGTACTCCGAGTGTTGACGATTATAAGCGCAAGGATGAGCAGATCAGAGAGTGCAGGGAGTATTCGGTAAGTAATATATACTGCTGCGGCTATGCGATGTACTTCTGGCAGGGCATTCAGCTCCGCTATCCGGAATACTGCCAGAAACAGCGGTCTATTGAGGAAATTCTTATGAATAAAGCGTTTTTAGGTTGATTTACTTTCCATAATCTCTCACGATTTAAGTGTATTTTTATCAAATCACTTAAAGAGGGACACATGATGGAATATTTAACTTTGCAGCAACTAATCAACCAGACTCAGGAAGCACTCATTCAATCAGGTGCATCCAACTATTACCAAAACGTTTTTAAGACCCTTACAAAATAACTTTTACTCTACGCTGAAAAACACAACACGGATTCCTTCGGCATGGATTTTGGATTACAGTTTTTGGGAGATCATTATTCCATGTCATCTAAAATCAAACAGAAAAAATGGTGTGCAGCCTATTACCGTTGTATAAATGCTTTGGCAGAATACCAACATTCAGGAAATGTTACCCTCTATCTTGTTATGGATAAAAGGGCATACATTTTCCCAGAAGGATTCAAAGACAGCGCAGAAGCATATATTTCCCATCGGGAAAAAATCGGAATCATTGAAAAATCGAATAAAATTTTCAGTTTATATTGGGAACGTTTTTTTGTCTTTCTTAAGAAGAGAAATCTCATTATAACCGACACCGCCTTTCTGGTTTGCGATGGCGATGATTTGTGTGTTCAAGATAATCACCTCGTTTCTTGGTATGAAAAAAGGGAGAATGTGATTGTGTAATAATCTGTCTTTTGTGAGGCTAGTTTTTGAGAGCCATCTCGCCGCAAACCCGCATGAATACTGGATTTTTGCCTGTTTGCTTTCTCTTTCCCCAATAACCTGTGTTCAATGAATTTTATTCGGGGGGATATTTCCAAAAAGGTCAAGAGCGGAAAGCATATACGGCACTGGAAGGGTATGGAACAAACCGCATCGGCAAAGTTCTGTATGAAAGGAAAATCTCAAAGCCGAGCTATTACAAGCAGGAGTTTTTCTCACAGCATGATACGGGCAGTGATGATTACTGGTATGACTGGAAACAGGAGGTTATCACAAGGATTATCCGTAATTCTGTTTACAAAGGCGGTACGGAAATCGGGAAAGCGGAGCTGTTTGGCAAGGTAAGAAGCGGACAGGTTCGTTTTTTATTGGGTTCCACGCAGAAAATGGGCGCAGGAACCAACGTGCAGGATACATCATCTCGATGTGCCGTGGGTGCCCGTCCGACATTGAACAGCAGGAGGGGCGTATTTTAAGGCAGGGCAACCTCAATCCAAAGGTGAAGATTTTTCGAAATATGACGGAAGGCACATTCGATTCGTACAGTTGGCAGATTATCGAAAATAGGCAGGAATTCATCGGGCAGATCATGACGAGCAAATCCCTGGTGTGTAGCTGTGAGGACATAGACGAAGCGGCTCTCACTTATGCGGAAGTGAAGGCTCTGGCAACTGGCAATCCCTACATAAAAGAAAAGATGGATCTCGACATTCAGGTTTCAAAGCTGAAGCTGATGAAAGCGAACCACGCCAGCCAGAAATACCACCTTGAGGACAATATCGCAAGGCATTACCCACAGCAGATAGCCATATTGAAGGAGCGGATTAGCGGCATGGAGGCTGATATTCAGACCGCAAAAGTAAACTTCCCGGCAGATAAGGAGCAGTTTTTTATGGGAGTCGGGGATAAGACTTATACGGACAAAAAAGAAGCCAGGGCAGCGCTTGTGGAGATGTGCAAGGAGATGAAAACCGTCAATGTGCCTGCAACGGTCGGGGAGTATGCCGGGTTTAAGATGCGGTGACCTTTGATTCGTTTAATCACAAATTCGTAATGAACTTAAAAAGGCAGCTTTTTCATAACCTAGAGGTCGGCTCTGACCCGCTCGGCATGAACGATGCACCGGAGGAAGAAAACGTAGGGCAGGAAACTTCTGGACATGATGTCCAGAAGTCGAAGCCGGCATTTGAGGATGTGGGGATTGACATTTTAACCGGGAACAGGATTGACCTTGACATTTTAGAGTATATCCCTGATATAAAGGGGAATCCGCAGGCGATGGAAATGATTACGGAGCTTGTGGCGAAGCTGCCGGAAATGGAAGAACAGAATTACAACATGGTGGATAATGTGCTGAATAACGGTGCAGAGGAAAAAGCGCAGAAAGAGGAAAACAAAAAGGCACAGGACAGGCTAGCCGCAAAACCGTCCTTATAAGCCCGCCTTGCGGAGAAAAAGGCACAGGTGGCAGGACAGGGTAGGGAGCAGGAAGAAAATATAAAAAATAAGCAGAGGGAGCTGTCCGGCAGGGTGATCGGAAAATTGCGGGATATGGCAGAGGAAGCCTGTTTTTTATTCATGACAATAGAAAATCCGAGAAACGTATTTTCTGTTGTATGCGTCAACCGGGGAAGCATATCCGGCATAAAGAATTTCTAAAATAACCCACAGCTATCTTTGAAGTTTTGATGGTTCACTGTATAGTAGGTGCAGGAACGGATGAATCTGCGATGTCAAAGAAGAAAAACCGCCCACACGGGCATTACTGTAAAATATGCGGCGAATATAAGGCAAATGAAAAATTTTCCGGGAAAGGCCATGCAACCTATATCTGCAAAGCCTGCTCTCGATTAAGCGCTGTGGAAAAAGTGGTGGCAATGGATACGAACCGGTTAATGAGTTTCCCAATGAGGCGGCTTTCAGAGGGTGAGAAGAAATGGCTGACTGCCGTTTTAGCACTGACCGGAAAAGCCGTGTCCTTACAATGACGGATTTTCAAGCAGAGGGCGAGGAGCAGTCTGTCACGTTGGAGGGCTGTCAGATGACGTTAGGCAAATATTTTCCAGATTATTTTGGAGGTAAAAGTTGACAGTATTCTTTAAAACTTTTATAATTAAACCAAAAGTTTAATTATTAGGAGGCAGACAATGGCACGGAGAAAAAAAGAGCCGAAAAGTGTACACCGGGAAAAAATTGCTTCCGCTGCGTCAGTATTGTTCATGAAGAGAGGCATAGCGGCAACTTCTATGGACGATATAGCCAAAGCGGCCGGATACAGCAAAGCGACTTTATATGTGTATTTTGAGAACAAAGAGGAAATTGTTGGTATCTTAGTGCTGAACAGCATGAAAAAACTTTATCATTACATCGCTTCTGCACTGGAGCAGCAGCAAACTACAAAAGAACAATACAATTTCATTTGTCGTGGATTGGTTCAGTATCAGGAAGAATTTCCGTTCTACTTCAAAATGATATTGGATAAAATCAATATTGATTTTGAGAGCCGCGATTATCTTCCCGAGGAAAAAGAAACTTATCAAATAGGGGAAGAAATAAACGAAAAGATAAAGGAATTTTTAATATCCGGCATAGATAAAGGCGATCTGCGAAGCGATCTGAAAATCATGCCTGCTATTTTTGTTTTCTGGGGTATGTTGTCCGGGCTTATTCAGCTTGCAGAAAATAAAGAAGAATATATTAAAAAAGCAATGGGATTATCAAAAGTCAAGTTTTTAGAACATGGTTTTCATATGTTGTATTGTTCTATTGCAGATAGTGGAGAGTGATGAAGTGAGAATATCGAAAAAGAGAACAGTATTATTTTTTATCATGTTCCTTTTGCTTGTCGGTTTCGTTTTGGGAATCCACTACCTTAAAAGTGTTGCGGACTATAGACAGGCAGTAAGGGAAACCACCTTTGAAGATATAAATATTTCTGATATTCCTGACGGAGTTTATATTGGTGAATATGACGTGGATTTTATATATGCCAAAGTGGAAGTTACCGTGCAAAATGGAGAAATCACAAATATTAACATTTTAAAGCACAGGCATGAACGTGGAAAGACCGCAGAAGTTATCACTGACAGTATAGTTGATGAACAGAAAATAGATGTAGACGCAATATCAGGCGCAACAAATTCAAGCACTGTCATAAAAAAAGCGGTTGAGAACGCTCTGAAAAGCAGGAAATTGACCACTTTTTGACTTATTTGCAGTAACATATTCTGGGAGAGGAGGTTATTATGGCATACAAAATACTCATTGTTGATGATGAAAAAATGTTGACAGAGTTATTGTCAAGTCACTTACAGAAGTGTGGATATGAGGCTTTTGTAGCGGAAAATGCGGAGCAGACAATATCCATGCTGAATATCTATCCCGATTTGATTCTGCTTGACATCAATATGCCGGAAATAGATGGACTGGAGTTATGTAAAATGATCCGCCGGAATGTCGTCTGCCCCATTTTGTTTCTGACAGCCCGGATTACGGAACAGGACAAAATAAACGGCTTGCAGGCTGGCGGTGATGATTACATAACCAAGCCGTTCAGCCTGAAAGAGTTGACGGCAAGAGTGGCAGCTCACCTGCGAAGAGATGAACGAAGTAAGGCTGCGCCTAAAATCGTTTCTTCTCAGGGCTTGATTGTAAATCTTGAGGAACGTACTTGTTTTTATGGGGAAAAGCCGCTGAACCTGTCAAACCGCGAGTTTGATATTGTGGAGTTTCTGATGCGCAACGCCAATCAGATATTCGACAGGGAACGGATCTATGAAGCCGTATGGGGCCTGAATGCCGAAGGAGATAGCGGAGTCATAAAAGAGCATATCCGAAAGATCAGGAATAAACTGAAGGAAGCTACGGGCAGGGAATATATCGAAACAGTTTGGGGGATGGGTTACAGATGGAGAAAACGAGAAAACCCGGCTCAATGAAAAGAGCTTTTATCTATGCGGTGGCTGCTGCAATGTTTCTTGTTTTTGCGGCATCTGTCCTGACGATTTATGGATGCTACCGTATACAGAAAGTGATACTTCCCGATTCTCAGGAAGTCTGGCTGAATACCCGGACGGTCACAGCGGACGGGAGGGTATTAGAGGGAGGGCAGAGGGTTATCCTTGACGAACCTGCCCAGGTGGGTATAATCGTTCCTACCGGAGTGGATATAACTCTGGAGAATACGGAATTCATAATAGAGAAAATCGAGTCCGGCTTCGCGGCGCTTCGCCCAAAGCAAAAGTTTGTATACAGAATGGCAGGCATTTCTATGGTGCTGCTTCCTTTTGTCTATTCCATTACAGGTATCATGCTGTGTGCATGGTGGTTTTACAGGAAAGAACTGTCACCGCCCATTCAGGTTCTTGCCGATGCGACAAAACATATCCGGGAGCAAGATCTTGATTTTACGGTTGATTATAGCAGGAATGATGAATTAGGAAGGCTCTGCACCGCTTTTGAAGAAATGCGGCAGGCGCTCTATGATAACAACCGTCAGCTATGGAACATGATTGAGCAGCGCAGAATTCTGCAGGCATCAGTGGCACATGACCTCAGAAATCCCATTGCGATTGTCGAGGGATATGTGGAATATATGCAGCAGTGCTTGGCAGATGGAAATCTGAATGACGGAGAATTGCGGCATACACTGTCTAACCTTGCGGTAACGGCAAAACGGCTTGAACAATATACAGATTATATCCGTGACCTGAATGCGATTGAAGAAACGGAAACAAAGTATTCCGTAGTTCAATTACCGGATTTTTTAAAAAGAGCTACGGAAAGTCTTTCGTTTTTTGCCAAACAGCGTAGCCTGGAGATTGCATACCATTCCACCATATCCGAATGTCAGGTGAAATTAGACGAGCAGATATTTTACCGTATTGTCGAGAATATCTTTTCTAATGCCATTCGATATGCCAAAAGCAAGGTGGATTTTGGGTACTCTCTTACCGATGATATGCTTATGATAACCATATCAGACGATGGCAAAGGCTTTTCAAGGGCAATGCTTCGTAAAAAGAACACCTTTCTTTATTCTGAGGATAAAACGGGAGAGCATATGGGCCTGGGATTGGCTACAAGCCGTGTCCTTAGCCAGAAACACGGCGGAAGTTTAGAACTTTCAAATATTGCTTCCAGTGGAGCTTGTGTAACAATTAAACTTGCAGTCCACAAAATGGGTTGATATTTTTATTTATTAAAAGGTTTGGAGCAAAAAAGTGATTGACAAAGAGGCAAGCGGAGGTTTCTTTTATGTGGGGACTATATCTCGACAGTAAAGCTTTTGAAGATGGACTATTCCATGCAGTTGTTCAATACAAGATAGACAATAGTAAAGCCTTAGTTATATTGCCTAGAGCTAATTATGAGCTGGACATAAAAGAAATTATGGAGTTGCCTGCACCTCCCCGGTTTGTTTATGGGGAAAGGGTTTCGCCTTGCAACCATTCTGATATGACAGGTGTGATTGTAGGGATTTACTGGCATTTCAAACGTAATTGCTATTTTTACACCATTAGCGTCAATGAGAAAACAAGAAGCAAACGATACTTTGATGATGATTTGATTTCTATGGTATAAATTTCGATCTGAAAGACAGACAAGCATAAACAGAGCGGAAAATCTAGGTTTTGGAAGGTGCTGCGTGTGAAAAAAGCAGATATAAAAGCAGTTGTTGAAAATAGATTCCGTGAACTTGGAGCGGAACAATTAGAATTATATCCGTCAGGTATTTGCTGGACAATGAATGGAGAATTTTTCAAAGTGTCCACATTAACAGACTTTTGGGTATTAGAGTGGACTGACAATCGTTCTGACGCTTCAAATTACTGTTTCGGAGATATTGACCCAATGCCATATGATATATCTGAGAAAGAAATAATCTGGCAGGTGGATAAACTGTTGCTGTAAATTTAAATTTATCAGGCAGTTGTCTTGTTTCTGTATTCTTCAATTACAAATACGGAAATCAGTACCGCTTCCCATACAATCAGAGTAGCCCTTACAAGCATTGCCGCTAACATAACCGTATCTAACTGGACTGGGGCAAATCCCGGAAGCGTGGATATATTGCCGCTTGCAGTTAAAAGGCTGGACGTAAAGACGGAAAGCAGAAAAATGATAAAGTTAGCTGCTAACAGTCCGGCGATATGCGGCTTTAACGGTACTTTCTTAATTTCCATGCGGATAAGATTCCACATTTTTTCCACCTCCTCCCAATAAGCCTAAATAATAGGATTCAAGGTCTATCCCTTTCGCCGTAAGCTCTTTCATAGATACTTCCGCAAGCATAGCCCCGTGATCAATAATTCCGGTTATGTTGGCAATTTTAGACAGCTCGTCAAGGATATGGCTGGATATGAAAATGCTTGTGTGGTATTCATGGTTGATTCGCAGCAGCAGCTCCCGCACTTCGATTTTTCTTAATCGTTTCTTCCGGCAGCTTTGTCACAAAAGACTGAAAATCCGGCGTATTGACATTGTAGAGGAATGGCTTGCTGTCGTATTCCCGGAAAAGCCTTTTCATAGACTGTGCAAATCCCTCTTTCGTCCGGCTGTTCCTGTTTATGTCGATAATTTTTTCTGTCAACCTTCTTTGTATGTCTGTGATTGTTTCAAGGAATAAATCTTCTTTTGTCGGGTAGAGCGTATAAAAAGTACCGATAGATATAACTGCTTTGTCGCATAGATACTTAATGCTTGTTTTTGTACCATTGCGCTATCCAACACTCCTCGCATAGTTCTTCCAGCTTTTTGCGGATTGCTTTTTTATCAGCATCCGAAAGGACTGGCTTTGACGGCATAGTTTCATTTCTCCTTTATTCCGAATTGTGTTTACGAATATTCGCAATATATATTTGCAAGTCAAAAAATAGCACGATTGATAGTTGTTGTCAAGTAAGGAACTTGATTTAGCAATGCCATTATAAGCTTACACAAATGTAGTTGGCTGAAAAGGGATAATAGCGCAAATTTTTTTCTATTCCTTGACCACATTTTGACTTTTGGTTTTTATAATGAAAGTCGAATCTAAAACAAGTCTGCAAATAAAAAGTCAAGCAGAAATTAGTGAACTTTGAAAATTTTATACAGGTTGAAAAATGAGTACTACAAAAAGACCACCGCAAAACGCTGGCCTGATAAAAAGTGATGGTATTTATTTAAGATTCTTCGGTTTCTGCAAGGGAGGAGAGATACTCCTTTACCCGCCCGTAATAAATGCGAAGGAACTTGTTCGCGCCGGCAGTCATGTAGACATAGTAAGGTTTGCCTTGTGTCCGTTTCTTGTCCATAAAAGCGTAAACGGCATCATCAGCAGGGGAACGCTTGATCAGCCCGTCCATGATCTGGAAGAGAGTCCTGCGCAGGCTTGGTGAGCCCTTCTTGGTTGTAGGTACGCTTTTCTGGATGTGCTGGCCGGAATCGTTCTTTCCAGGGTCAACACCAGCAAAAGCGGTCAACGCTCCGCGATGTGTGAAACGCGTCACATCCCCAATCTCAGCCATGAGCTGGGGGCCGAGGGTAGGGCCGACACCATTCATTGCCATGACAACAGGATATTCTGGCAGGGTGGAAGCGGCTACGTCCATTTTCAGACGCAGGGACTCTACCGTTTCAGAGGCAGTGTTCAGCATTGCCACAGCCTGCCGTATCAGCATTTTCGTGCTGTCGTCTTTTGGAAATACGGCGATCAGATCAGAAGAGAGCTGATAGATATTCTCTGCTTTGTCGGCACTGAAGTTATAGCCTTTGCGTTTACACCAGTTTTGGTAATGCTCTGTAAAGGCCTCCAGTGATTTACAGCGCACGCAGTCCACATGCCAGTAGG
Organism: Lachnospiraceae bacterium JLR.KK008; assembly: GCA_037015955.1. Classification (NCBI taxonomy): domain Bacteria; kingdom Bacillati; phylum Bacillota; class Clostridia; order Lachnospirales; family Lachnospiraceae; species Lachnospiraceae bacterium JLR.KK008. The sequence goes on along the minus strand of CP143548.1, from coordinate 2,928,924 downwards.
TATGGACAAAGTCCACCCATTTCTGGCTGCCGTCGCTGCGTGCGGGGCTGTCAAAGAAGGCATTGGCACCCGGATAGGTCTGGTCAAGCAGGGCGATGAGGTTATTCTTCATGGCAGTCTTGTGGGCCATATAGAAGCCGAACTGACGGTTCATAGTTTTAAGTTGGCTGCGTGTTTTATCCATGCATCCATATTGCTTGAGTTTTGCCCAGCGGTCAAGGGTGTAACGGGCGATTTTTTTAGAATCCGCCTTGTCAGTCTTTGGAGTGCGCAGGGAATCATCACCGAAGTCTTTGATGAGGATAGGATTTACGGCGCTGACAAAGATACCGGCATCGGAAAGCCAGGCAGCAACCGGTTCGTAGTATCTGCCGGTGTGCTCCATACAGACTTTTGTTTCCCCGTCAAGTCCTCGTATCAGATCGATCAGGTCATTGATCGCGGATTGTGTGTGCGGAATGTCGCGGGGAGACATGACGACAATATCGCCCGGCCTGCGGATGGTGACAGTGCTCTTACCTTTGGAAACATCAATACCAACAGCGTTCATAACAGATACTCCTTTGGGATGTAGTAGCAATGGTCAATACCAGATTTACTCATTGCTTGTTCAATCTACTGGGTATCACACGAACGCCTTAAGGTTCAACCTGCGTAAAACGAATGCTGCGAATGAGGGCTGGTTGGCTGACTAATTTACGGACGTAAAGTTCCAGGAGGATACGGCCAGACCACTTGCACCACTCATTCTAACAGCTTAAGCAACAAGATGGATAATTCCTTACTGGCTGTAAGGGGGATTAACCAATAAATACATTGTAGTAGGAGGATAGACGATGCGAAAGAGATTTTTATCATTAGCTATGATTTTTGTTTTGCCCTTTGCTGTGGCGGCCTGCGGAAATTATAACATTGCGGACGAGAATGCTCCGCCGCAAAATGTAGAAGAAGACCCATTCGCCGGGGCGCAGGAGGACGGAGATTTAGGGTTTCTCAGCCATGGGGAAGCCAGTCCCGCCAGAGCGGATGACCAGAGTGTTTTGCCTTATGAGTATAATGGCGGAGAATTTGTCCTGGATTATCAGTTTTCATCAGAGGGGAAATTGGACAGCATTGGCTTCCCGCTTTTTTTGGACGGAAAGCCGCAAGCCTACAAGGTGAACGACACGGGGCGGAATACGAGTATCTCCACTGCTTCCGGACATCAGAAAAGCATGAAGAGAAATTTTCTTTTGTGTTCACACCGAACACAGGGAAAAAGGGCGATACCCTGAATATGACGGTCGTGAGCGTCACCAGGCCCGATTTCCAGCCTGATATGAAAGAAACCTCAAGCTATGGCTGGTATCATCAGAGCTTTGAAAGAGTGCTGAAACTGCATTTTAATGAGGATGCTCCAGAAAGTGACAGCATTTATGGAGAAAGTATAACTGCTTTTCGTGATGTAAGCATTTCAGAGGAAAAAGTCACTTCCTCTTTTATTAAGAATGAGCTTGTGAAAGCAGGATGGAATGGCGTTACGATGGATACCCTGGATAACAGTGTCTATTGGACGCTTGTCTATGACGGCGAGGTGGTGTATGACAATATCAACCTTACCGGGAAAGACACGCTTACCGTGCGCTACACCCTTTGTGGAACGCCAGGCGCAAGATATGGCATATCATTTTTCTTAAACCATAAGCCCATATCTTTTGATGGAGCGGTTTTCTGTGATGTCACATTAAGCAAAGGAAATGTGTGGATCATTGAAGCAACCATAGATATCGCTAAACTAGATGGTTTCAATACTTTTTATGCGACAGCCGTCGTAGCGGACGGAAATTCAGTTACAAGTAAAACAGGTTCAATTTTATTATACAAGGAGGACTAAAAATGAAAACAAAATGGATGTGTATGATACTTATGCTTGCTTTGGCGTTTCATCTGTCGGCCTGCGGAAACAGACAGGAGAATGGGAACAGCTCTGAAAATGGAACCATAAACATGGAACCGCAATCCGTAGAAGATGATTCATCGGAAAATACCGGAAATGAAAGCAGCGAAATGAACGTGATTGATCCGCAGGATAACGGCACAGATAAAAATATTATGGCGGTCAGTAGCTTCAAGGATTCCGCTTTTTCAGGAAAGGTCAGCGGCTGCTATTATGCCGGTGGAAGTCGGATTATCGTTGCAGCGGATCAGCTTTATCTTTACGATACGGGGAAAGGCGAAACGATCGCAAGTGCGGATATTTCCATGGGAGATTTATGTGTACAGACTTTTACAGACGGCTACTTTGTTGTGGGCCAGGGAAAGACTGGCGGCAGCAACGGTTCATTTGCTACATCAGAAAGCGACGGTATCAATGGATACATACTGAATAAGGACTTTGCTATTCAGGATACCATTTCCTTTAGCGGATTATTAAGTGACGATTTTACCTTGCAGATCACAGGGATCGCTATTTCACAGGACGGAAAACAGGTTGCTTTCGGCGGACTTCAAGGGCTTTACCTTTATGATGTTTCTTCACGGAAGGTTCGTACCATTCTGAACTATTCCGAAGAAGGCATGGCAGGTAATATGCAGATTGCAACCATGGACAGCCTTACCTTTACGGGGAACAACACTTTAGTCTATGTAGGCATGGCTACAGATACCTCCATTGGCGGGGATGGGGTCAGTGTTTATGGTACAGTATCCACAGACAGCGCAAATTTCACGATTACCAAAAAGGGAGATTACAAGGTAGATACGGAAGAAGTGCAAAAGGGTGGAAACCTGCTTATTATGCCCCAGAGCTTTGACAAAAATAATGGAACCCTGCTGATGCTTGATACTATATCCAATACAGAAAATACGATGTCGTTCTCAAGCCGCAGTGAGGGAAAAGACGGTGTTTACTGCTCCGGGCAGGGAAAATATGTGGCTACTGCTATTTTGGAGGAAAGCAGTGTTATAATCAACATTTATGATACGGCATCGGGAAAAAGTATCCATACGGAAACCGTTCAGGACAGCAACAGTACCTATTTCCTGCGTGTTCCACAGATTTTGATTTTGGATGAATCCGGCACCTGTATCGTTGTGCTTGGACGGGGTATTGACGAGGTAAGCACCTTGATAACAACCTTTAGCTTTGAGGGGTAATTCTTGATGAAAATATCATTACGAAATGTTTCAAAGCAGTATAAGGGTAAGTATGCCCTGAAGGATTTTACCACGGAACTTTCGGAGGGTGTCTATGGGCTTTTGGGCGCTAACGGTGCGGGAAAGACGACACTGATCAATATATTTGTGGGTATTTTGGGAAGCGATGGCGGAACGGTTTTGATTGACGGACAGGATGCAGGAACATTGGGTAAGGACTTCCTGTCAAAAATCGGATATATGCCGCAATATCCGGTTTTTTACCGGGATTTTACAGTGATGGATTTTCTGCTGTATATGTGTGCGCTGAAAGGAATCCCTGACGAACAGGGAAAAAAATGGGCTTTGGAGATTTTGGGCATTGTCAATCTTTCAGATGCTAAAGAGAAAAAGATTGGCGCTCTTTCCGGCGGTATGCGGCAGAGGGTCGGCATTGTCCAGGCGATGCTGGGCGATCCTGAAATTCTTATTTTGGATGAGCCGACAGCAGGGCTTGATCCCAGTGAACGTATCCGTTTCCGCAACCTGATCTCAAAATTCGCACAGGGGCGGACCATTTTGCTGGCCGCCCATATCGTTTCCGATGTGGAGTGTATCGCAAAGGAGATTATGATCTTAAAGGAAGGCTCCTTAATAACTCAGGGAACTATCGACACATTAGAACAGAATATCTATGGGAAAGTGTGGGAGGTGACAGTAAACGGGGGAGACGCTGCCAGACTTGGCAGCCAATATTATGTCAGCAATATGAAACAGCAGGGGGAACGCTTTTTAGTAAGAATCGTAAGCGATATGCTGCCTGCTTCAGACGCAGTAAAGGTTTCCCCTAATCTGGAAGATGTATTTCTGTATTACTTCCGTGGGCAATGAGTTAAGGGAGAGATAACATGACACGCTTAATCAAATATGAATTTTACAAATTATTCTGCAAGCGGTCAATACTTGTTGTACTCATATTGTTCAGTGTAATGAACCTGTTCAAAATAAACAGCGAATTCCACTTGTATTCCTACCTGGCGGACGGAAATGACAGCCACAGTTGGAACAGCGTGTATTGGCAGCTTTATGAGGATTACAGAGGGGAGATCACTGCTGAAAAAATCAATCATCTTCTTTCCATATATCAGCCGTTAGCAGACGCTACGGCTGATATGACAGCAAGCACAGCCAAAGACAATCCGGATATGATGACGGGGAATATATACGGTGACCGGAATATCCTGGAAAAATACTATGTGGAGCCTATGGAATATTTCTATCATTATCGGACTTATGCGCTTCAAGTAGCAGAGAGGGCAAAGGAAAATGCCACTGTTTACAAAGAACGGGGGCAGACTGTAGAAGCACGTAAAAACAGTGTGATCTATAACCTTTATTCCGAGCGGAGCATAAAAGCCTTTGCCTATGAGGAGATGTATAACTATTATCTGAACTATGATTTTTCGGGCATATTGGTTTTATTTCTTTGTCTGTACGGGGTTGTCAGTATCTTTGTCTGCGAAAAGGAAACACAGATGGATATGCTGCTGCTGACAAATCCGGGCGGCGGTAAAAAGACCACATTTGCTAAAATTGCTGCGGCTTCTTTGTTTGTGATCAGTGTGGCCATATGGTTTTCTGCTGTGGATTATATTGGTTTTGCGTATTTCTTCGGAACGGCAGAAGGAGGGGATCTTCCGCTGTATGCTGTCAGCAATTTCAGCACGGCTGCGGTAAACTGTAATTTATGGCAATATGCGATTCTGTCCGCAGTGATAAGGGCAGTGGGCGTATGGACGATGAGCATGGTGTTTCTATTGATTTCCTTGTTTGGGCACAGTGTCCTTGTTCTGTTTGTCGCTGATTTCGGAGCAGCCCTGTGTTTCATTATTACAGGTGCGTCACAGAGCTGTTTCAGTAATACCTGGCTCAAAATCGTAAATCCGTATTCGCTGCTTGCTAACCGCATACTATTTGGCAAGACCGAGTTTATTGGTTTTGCAGGATATCCGGTACAGAGTTTCCAGGCAGCAATTATTTTTGCCATAACCGTAGGGGTGGTTTCCATAACGGCAATGATGATGCTTTCTAAAAGGAACTCTTATTGCCGGGAAAGGAGGATAAAATGTCTGGATTTGTGTACGAAGTAAAAAAGATTATGCTCTGGCAAAGGGGGCTGTTCTATATTGCCCTTGTCCTGCTCTTTGGCACGGTCTGGCTTGCCTTGTCCGACAACCCTTTAGACATAGCGATGGAGCAGTATAAAAATGAATATGAATGGTATCTGGAAAAGGTAAAAGGATACTGCACCGAGGAATCTTCCCTTTATCTGGAGCAGGAGGCGGAGAGGATTGCAAAAGCTAAGGAGAGGCAGAACAGCCTTTTGGAGAACTACTATGATGGGAAGATCAGTGAAAGTGAATATAAAAAAGGGAGCCGGGAAATAGAGAAGATTCTGGAGCGTCAAAATGGATTTGAGGTTATCTATCAGCAATATCTCTATATCTGCGAAAATGCGGGGAACCGCTGTTTTCTCCAGACAAACGGATGGATGGGGCTTCTTGGCAAAGGTACGCTTCATTTCATTCTCTACCTTGGCATTTTGCTGATTGTTACGCCTGTTTTCTGTTCTGAGTACAGCTGCCGGATGGGGATTATCCGATTCAGAGTATCCGTTACTTTGCAGACAGCAGCAAGGGTATGTCGCTATTGGAGGGATATGTATCTATAGGGCTGCTCCGGATGTTTGGCGGTGTGTTTCTTGCGATACTCCTGATGTTTATTTCCGTTTTGGCAAAAAAATATGCGGTCACCCTGCTGACAGGTGCGGTGTCCGTGATTATTCCCTATATAGGCTTATCGAAAACCAGCATTTACCGTCTGCCGCTGCCATTTCTGCTTGGAACAGATTTTTTTGCAGGGGATATTGTTATGAGCGATGCCCTGACGGGTGAAGATGAAAAGGTAAATAAATACACGGATATATGCAGATAGAAACGCAGGCAACGATGTTGCTCCTGTTACTTCAACAGAAAATAATGCCCAAGGGTTTTGTGTTGTCGTGGATGCAGGGCATGGAGGAAGTGACGGAGGTACAGGCGGCGATATGCGATGCAGGAAGGAATGACAGCCTTGGGCGGTATTGCACCAACTTATCGTATTGCGCTGCTTGATGAGTCCGTGTGCAGGATCACGGCGCCGTTTCTATCAAAAGATTACAGACAGCTATACTACTGCTGTTGATTATTCCCTTGATAGCCAAATTACGAAAGATTTCCTTGCGGCAGTACAGAATAAGATGCACGATGCCGTTCACGGAAATATCGCAGCAGAAGTCATTGTAGCAAGAGCAGACCATACAAAAGAACATATGGGATTGACATCATGGCGTAATGCACCTGATGGGAAAACTGTCAGAGCAGATGTGTCGATTGCAAAAAAATTACTTATCTAAGGGTGAAATACAGGAGCTTAACGAAATTGTTACTATGTATCTGGATTACGCTACACGACAGGCACGGCGGCATATTCCCATGACGATGGCAGACTGGGCTCCCAAACTGGATGCGTTCCTGCAATTCAACGATGCAGAAGTCTTGCAAAACGAGGGTATAGTCACAGCTGTAATCGCAAAAGCCTTTTTAGAGCTCATAAGAATCAGCTCCTTTTTGTGTTGATTTTCAGTAGTTAAATGAACTTTTAGCTCCTTAACTCTTGTAAAAACAGAGTCCATAGAATCATGAAAAGCTGGGAACATATTCGGTGATCAGCAAGAAGAAAAAATATACATACTCAAAACCTGATGATACGGCAGACAGGTATCCCGTAGCTTATGGTGTCAGTGCAAGAAATGATAACAGGCTGGTATTTGAAACATTTGACAGGGCGTTGCAGCTTTTCCCGATGTCAAACCGATGTTTTCTTCCTAATTCCATGATGACCTCATCTTCCTTTCCCTGTGACAGCTTTCGATACTTCGTCTTGATACTCCCTTCTGTAAGATTCGATTTTCTCATCCAGTTTTCTCTTATGTGTCTGCAGCAGTGCGATCTGTTCATTGAGAATTTGCCGGTGCTGTATGAGCATTTCCAGCCTTTCGGTAAGAGTAGAATCGCCGCTGGCCCGGAGTTGAGCATAATGCCTGATTTCTCTGATGGGCATACCTGTGTCTTTCAGGCGTTTGATAAATTCGATCCATGTACGGTCTTTGTCAGAATAGCGGCGGCGGTTGGCGGAATTTCTTTCTGGCGTAATCAATCCCTCGCGTTCATAGTAACGAAGCGTATGGATGCCCAGACCTGTCAGTAAGGAAAATTCTCCGATACAATATTCCACAAAAAAGTCACCTCAATTTTCTTGACATAGAGTTTACTCTACATTGTATGGTTGAATTATAACAAGTCGGCAGTTCTGATGCAAGCGACGGGGTGATGATTTCCGGTACATTTGCGCGAGAAGAGGCCGCGAATCTGACTGGTTCATTGTATGCAGAAGTCGAAGGAGGGGTTGAATGGTACGGAAAATGAGGAAGTATACGGTCATTACAGGGGCAAACTCCGGCATTGGTTATGACACGGCTAAGGCGTTTGCGGGGCGGGGAAAGAATCTGGTCATAGCAGCAAGGCGCAGGGGGAAACTTGAACTGCTGAGAAAGGAGATCCTGAAGGAACATCCGGCGCTGGATGTTGTCATCCGCAGCCTTGATCTGTCTGTTCCGGAAAATGTGTATCGGTTCTATGAGGGATTGAAAGGTTATGAGACAGAGACATGGATCAACAATGCGGGGATTGGCAATTATGGCAGCGTAGCGGCTCAGGATCTGAAGAAAATCGGGGCATTGCTGCATCTGGACATTGAGGCGCTGACAATCCTGTCTTCTCTGTTTGTCCGGGATTACAGAGAAAAGAAGGGCGTACAGCAAAATTAGAAAGGGACAACAAACTTGAAAGTACTGCCATCCGAAAGAAAGATAATGATGTTGATGGCATGGGTAGAGGTCTGTTATAATAGGGCTGTCACTTAATCCAAAATTCTGACAAATCACATGGAGAGGATCAATGATTCGGAGATTCAGGGATGACGATGTAGACGCTGTTATGTCGATTTGGCTCAATGCGAACCTGGAAGCGCACACTTTTATTGCGTCTGAATATTGGCTGGACAATTATGACGCAGTTAAGAAAATGATTCCGGGGGCGGAAGTCTGGGTATCGGAAAACGGGCAGGTGGTTGATGGTTTTATCGGAATGACCGGAGATTATATTGCCGGTATTTTTGTAGATAAGACGGCAAGAGCAAAAGGAATTGGCAGTGAATTGCTTCGAACTGTTCAAAAAGACAGAAAAAGACTGAAGCTGAGAGTTTACAGGAGAAACACATCGGCGATTGACTTTTACAGTAACAGAGGATTTCTGATTGAGGCAGAGTATATGGATGCGCAGACATCAGAGTGGGAGTATGGCATGGTTTGGAAAGCAACGGAATAGGAGGTGCTGTTATGGGACAGCTTGACGGAAAAACGATCATTGTGACAGGCGGAGGACGTGCGGTCTTAAGTGACGGGAGATGTGGCTCGATCGGCTATGGAATCGCAACAGCCTTTGCGAAAGAAGGAGCCAATCTCGTCGTTACCGGACGGAACGGGAAGAAGCTCGAGGATGCCCGGGAAGAGCTGGAACGGAAATACGGTGTAAAGGTATTGGCTATTCAGGCAGATGTGTCTGCCGGAGCAGACAACAGGGCGGTAGTGGAACAGGTAGTGAGACAGACAGTGGAAACATTTGGCGGTGTCAACGGGCTGATTAACAGCG